>JAHIGH010000044.1 GCA_018900295.1 Patescibacteria group bacterium
GCCGCGCCGTCATGTTCTTTCAGGGCGGCAAGATAACCAAAATATGTCCATTGGATCGCTTCCCGTGCACTCCGCGCAGGTTTGCTGATATCAAATTCGTATGATGCGGCCATCTCTTTTATCATCCTTAATGCCTTTATCTGCTCACTGACTTCTTCCCGTAATCTGATCAGATCATCGGTCATAGGGCCTAAAAGATTATTATCCAAATCTTCTGTTTTTACCTCGATAAGCCGGTCAATTCCATACAAGGCAACACGCCTGTAATCTCCGATTATCCGTCCCCGGGCATAATTATCAGGCAGCCCTGTCAACACTCCTGTTGATCTATACTTTTTAATTTCCGAATTATACGCGTCAAATACACCGTCGTTGTGGCTTTTGCGGTATTTGGTAAAAATTTCCAAAACTTGAGGGTCAAGAGTTTTACCGTGCTCCAAACATGCTTTTTCTACAATCCTAACACCGCCGAATGGTTTGATAGCTCTTTTTAATGGCTCGTCTGTTTGTAAGCCAAAAATAATTTCTAAATCCTTTTTGATATACCCGGGCTTGTGGCTGTTAATTATTGAAATAGTCTTTGTATCAATATCCAAAACCCCACCGGCTTCAAACTCTTTTTTCAGAAGCGTTTTACAGTGATTCCATAAATCTTTAGTTCTCTTGGTAGGTCCTTTTAAAAACTCAGGTTCACCATCATACGGGGTAAGATTATGGAAAATAAAATCCCGCAGGTCAATTGTCTTTTCCCAATTGTTCTTTTCGGAAACATCATTCATAATATTTGTAGTAAATAGTATACCATAAAGACCGGAGGATGCTCTATAATATAAATGATGACCCAATTAGCAGACCTGACAACTCCGTACTTTCCGACCTGGTGTCCGGGGTGCGGCAATTTCACTATATGGGCGGCATTCAAAAATGCCTGTGTTCAAAAAGGCTGGAATAATACTAATTCTGTCCTGGTAGCGGGTATCGGTTGCCATGGGCACCTGGTGAATTATACCAAACTAACCGCTTTTGAGGGACTGCATGGCCGCGCACTGCCTGTCGCGACAGGGATTAAACTGGCAAACCACCGCCTGAATGTCTTTGTTTTTACCGGTGACGGTGATTCCCTGGCTGAGGGAGGCAATCATTTTATGCATGCCTGCCGGCGCAATCACGACATAAAAATCATCCTGCATGACAATGCTATATATGGATTGACGACAGGCCAAGCATCTCCCAGGACACCCCGCGGTTTCAAAACCAAATCCACCCCAGACGGCAATCCCGACGACCCCATCTCGCCTTTAACCCTCGCAATTAGTGCCGGAGCGAGCTTTGTTGCTCGTGGTTACGCCGGAGATATTACGAAGCTGACTGAATTGTTTATCAAAGCGAATGAACATCGAGGCATTGCGCTTCTGGATGTTCTTCAGCCATGTGTAACTTTCAATAAAGACTACAGCCATGAATTTTACCGTGAAAATACTTACTACGTAGAAACAAATCATGATGTAACAAACAAAGAAGAAGCATTCAAGCTGTCCCTTGAATGGGGGCCAAAAAGAATTGCCCTTGGAATTTTGTATCAAGTAAATAAGCCATCCTGTGAATCCCAAATTCCACAAATTACACAAAAACCTTTGATCGAAAACCCTCCACTTCACAATAATTTAGAGGATCTGTTTAAAAAATATACTTGATGAGCAGTTACGCATTTATTCTTCGAGCGAGCGTAAGCGAGTCGAGAAGTAATAGTTCTCGACAAGCTCGAACAATAACATTTTGCGTAAGTTTTGTTGGTATATAAAGAAAATAAAGGGATTAGTAATTATTGAGCGGGGGTGGAGGCTGCTTTTGGGGAAGATAATAATTTTGAAAGGGAGGCTTTAGTTCTGGCGGCTTTATTCTTGTGAATAATGTGGTGTTTTACTGCTTTATCTATACTACTGAATGCCTTGCTTATCGTCTCAGGGGTTTTTTTAGATTTCGCTTTTTTGAGAAGTTCTTTTAATGTATCTTTTATTTTCCTATTATGTATGGTACGCTTTTTATCCTGTCTTAGTTTTTTCTTTGCGTTATGTAGTAATGGCATTTAGGTATTTTAGCATGATATACTTAAAAACACAAATTCACGAGTTCGCGGAATAAATTTTATGCGTAATAATTTTGTGCGGAAAAGTCTTGATTTACTTACAAGACGACAGACTAATATTCTTTCTGCGGCCTTTGTCATTATGACAACTGTCGTCTTTTCACAGATACTGGGACTTATCCGCCAGAGGTTAATGATCGAGTTTTTTGGAGTATCACAAGTAGGAATTTATTTTTACGCAACTTATCTCCCTGATTATATTTTTCAACTGACTATTGCTGCCGCTATTACTTCGTCTTTTATTCCCGTATTCTCGGGTTATATACATAAAAATCGCGAGCAAGAAGGTCACGCGATGGCATCGACACTCCTTTTTATCGGCGTCTTTCTATTTTTGGTTATTTCCTGTATTTTGGCTTTTTTTGCGCCCCAAATTCTACAAATATTTAATCTCGGAAATCATTTAACTGCCGCGGAGATGTCCATGATGGTTACTCTGACGAGAATTTATATTTTTAGTGAATTTCTTTTTATCCTGGGGACTTTTTTTACCGCATTGTTGCAAACTTATAATAATTTTTTAATTCCCGCGATGGCTGTTGCTTTTTATAACGTGGGTGTAATTGCCGGAATTCTCTTATTTTCTTCATCTTTTGGTATTTATTCAACTATGATTGGCTCAATATTGGGCGGGCTTATTTTTGTTTGTGTTCAAATTCCGCTTGCAAGAAAACTTGGTTTTGTTTTC
Organism: Patescibacteria group bacterium; assembly: GCA_018900295.1. Lineage (GTDB taxonomy): Bacteria > Patescibacteriota > Microgenomatia > Levybacterales > UBA12049 > JAHIGH01. Next base: position 2,835 of record JAHIGH010000044.1, read on the forward strand.
CGCCTCGGGTGGACATCCTCAATATGGGAGGGAATTAAAAAGGTGGGGTTCATGATGTGGCCCCGGGCTATTTCGGTTATTATATATAATTCAAGCATCGTTGTTATAGGGGCGTTTATCTCCTTTCTTCCGGAACCTACAAAAATGAATACTATTTTCGACTTGGCAAAGACGCTTACTTTTGCTCCGGTCGTGCTTTTCGGGAACACGATAGCGCAAGCGGCTTTCCCTGTACTGGCACGCGAGAAAGATCAACTTGAAGATTTTAAGTCAACTTTTATAAATAGCTTTAATCAGATGCTTTATCTTATTCTTCCTATTTCAGTCCTAATATTGGTACTTCGCATTCCGTTGGTACGCTTAGTGTATGGAGCACCAAGACTCGACTGGCCATCTACGATATTGACCGGGGAAACTTTGAAATTTTTTGCTATTTCTATTTTTGCTCAGGCGCTTATTACTTTAATTTTAAGAAGTTTTTACGCATTGCATGACACCAAAACACCGCTTATTGTCAGCGCTATCGGTAATGGGCTTTTATTGGGTTTATCTTATTTTTTTGTTTTGGTCTGGCATGTAGGAGTCCCCGGTTTGGCGATTGCTTTTACCGTTGCCAGTATTTTTCAGCTTATTGTTCTCTTTCTTTTGCTGGGGGCTAAAATCGGAGGATTTAATAAGCGTAGTCTTTTTGTACCGTGGTCAAAATTTCTTGTCTCTACCCTTTTTACCGCATTTGCCCTATATGTGCCAATTAAGCTCTTGGATCAGTTAGTTTTTGATACAACGCGCACAATAAATCTTATCTTTTTGACCGGAATATCAGGCATGGCAGGACTTAGTCTTTATCTTTTTCTGACATGGCTTTTTAACGTGAGAGAAGCAAGTACGTATCTTTTGGCATTTCGGAAGTTTGGTAATTGGCGTGAAGTATTCAGTAAGATTCAGGAGCTTGTCGGCGGGGATAAAATCAATCCGTAGAGAGATTAATACATTCCGTCCATGCCGCCCATGCCGCCGGGCATTCCGCCGCCTTGCATTTCGGATTTCTTCTCGGGAATGTCAGCGATGAGCGCTTCTGTTGTGAGGATCATGACGCCAATACTGAGCGCGTTTTCAAGTGCTGAACGGGTTACTTTGGCCGGATCTACAATGCCTGCTCCATACATTGATTCAAATTTCATTGACATTGCATTAAAGCCGTAATCTTCGATTTTGGCATCTTCGACCTTGTGCAGTACCCAGCCCGCATCTGCTCCCGAATTGGCGGCGATTGCTTTGACCGGCTCGGTAAGCGCGTTATAAAGAATATCTACGCCTATTTTTTGATCTGCAACTGTCAATGAATCTTTTAGCTTGGGAAGTGCTTTTCTCGCCCGGAGAAGCGCTACTCCACCTCCCGCAACAATACCTTCTTCCAATGCTGCTTTGGTAGCGGCGACCGCGTCGTTTACCCGCTCTTTTTTCTCTTTCATTTCTACTTCGGTAGCGGCACCAACATTTATGACTGCTACGCCGCCTGATAACTTGGCAAGTCTTTCCTTGAATTTTTCCTGATCAAAGTCAGAGGTTGTGTTCTTAATAGCTGTTTTTATTTGAGCAATACGTACGTTTATGGCCGGCTTTGAACCTTTTCCCCCGATAATGCGGCAATTATCTTTATCCGCCCAAACTTTATCCGCCCGTCCGCAGTCGTCAATCTTTATGCTTTCAAGTGTTCGTCCTGTTTCTTCTGAAATAACCGTCCCGCCTGTGAGGATGGCAATATCCTGCAGCATTTCTTTACGCCTGTCTCCAAAACCAGGAGCTTTGATAGCAAGAGGACTAAATGTTCCGCGAAGCTTGTTGACAACAAGCGCCGCAAGTGCTTCGCCTTCAATCTCATCCGCGATGATAACGAAATTCTTGGATACTTTTACCAGGTTTTCTAAAAACGGCAGGAACTCATTAAGCGATGATATTTTCTTGTCGGTAATTAAAATGTATGGGTTTTCTATTTCAGCTTCCATTTTGTCGGCATTGGTAACAAAGTAAGGTGACACATATCCTTTATCAAATTCCATTCCTTCTTTGTAATCAACTTCCAGCTCAGTCCCTCTTCCTTCTTCAACAGTAATAACTCCGTCTTTCCCAACTTTAGAAAGCGCTTGCGCGATTTTTTCGCCAATTTCTTCATTTTGAGCTGAAATAGTAGCAACACGAACTACATCTTCATCTTTTACCGGACGAGCCATTTGCTTTAATTCACTTAGTACAACTTTTAGCGCTTTCTCCATGCCTTCACGAAGAATCATGGGATTGGCACCTGCGGTGACTGTCTTCATTCCTTCATTGACTATTGCTTGCGCCAGAAGAGTGGCCGTGGTTGTTCCGTCTCCCGCATTGTCATTGGTCTTGCTGGCTGCTTCCTTGACGAGTTGCGCACCCATATTTTCAAATGGATCTTTGAGGTCAATATCCTTAGCAACAGTTACTCCATCATGGACTACAGTTGGCGCTCCCCATTTCTTCTCAAGCGCTACATTTCGTCCTTTGGGTCC
>JAHIGH010000045.1 GCA_018900295.1 Patescibacteria group bacterium
GGACTTCAAAAGCTGATCCGGAGTGATATCTGCCTTAACCAAATAACTGACTGCTCCTTTTTTCATTGCTTCTTCAACAACATGCTCCTGCCCGAGATTTGAAAGAAGAATTACCGGACCGTTCTTAATAACCGACGGATTCTTGCTGATTTCATTCAATACTCCTATCCCGTCAATTTTTGGCATCATCATATCAAGAAGCGTCAATTGGAAGCCTCCCGATTTCAATTTTGCTATTCCGTCTTCTCCGTCAATTGCCGTCTCAACCTCATACCCCGCGCTTTCCAGCACCTCTTCATACAATTCACGCATATAAATATCATCATCTATTACCAAAATTCTTTTATTCATAAGCTCATCTTATCCACTACCACTGGACAAAGTCAAGAGGATTCGCTATATTCTTTCTATAGACTTTCTATATATAACTATATGAATTCAGTAATCGAATATTTAAAACACTTGGATTTATCAGAAACCGAGGCCAAAATATATCTCACCCTGATTGAGAACGGACCCAAACGTGTGAGGGAATTGGCTGAATCGGTTGGCCTGAAACGCACTACTACATATTTCCATATTGATTCACTTATCAAAAAAGGCCTTATCGCGGAAGAGGTGAAAGGATCAGGCGCCCGGATAGTCGCGAATCCGCCACAATGGCTAAAATATCTTGTTGACAACAAAATCAAAACCGCGCAAATACTTCAAGAACAATACCCGACAATTGTCAAAACCATAAACACAGCCTTCTCCAAATCCCAAACACCCGAAGAAGAAACCGAAATAAAATATTTTACAGGAATTAAAAGTGTAGAATTTATATACGAAGAAGCATTTAAAGGAAATGAACTTCGTTCATATGTATATCTTGCAGAACCAAAAATTATTTTTTCCGATAATATAAGCCTAATGAGTAATGCATTTAATAAAAACAAAAACCTAAAAATAAGAGAAATAGTTGATGACTCTTCTTTTTCAAGAAAAGAAACACAAATTCTATCACTACATAAAAACTATTCTTATAAATTCATGTCTAAAAATCTTAAACTAACCGCCGAAGATATCCTCATCTACAACGGTAATGTTGCTATTATAAATATAAAAGGTAAAATAAGCGGGGTAGTCATTCATAATACTGATTACTATAATAATTCTAAGGAATTATTTGATTTTATATGGAATACACTCCCCGAACCCGAAGTAAGTCTATAAGCTTATACTCTTACCTAAATATTATACATTTTTTAAATACCTATTTTTTATATAACTAATAGTAAAATGTAAGTAACGCCTTTGACTTTTAGCATCTAAGTCTTCAAAAAGCATCACTTGCTTCCGGCACTTTTTACTACCACACCTACATTCCATTTTGAATCCATCTATATTACATATTGCATAGTCTACAACTATTTCTTCTCCCTTTTTAATCTTTTTCATGGCGATAAGTTCGCGATCATTTCTAATACCGGCATTTGGAGTACAAGAATGATTAAGATGTATTGCCGGTGAAGAAATTACATAAATAAACTTATTACCATTCTTTCCAATCGGAAAAGCGCTCTCAAATTTATCATATTCCAACGTATTAGGATCTTCAACTTCTAGGGTTTCGTTACCAATAGATGAAATATATTCTCCTTTATTATAATCTTTAATTGCAAAAACACCTTGTCCCGCTATCTTTGAATACTTAAGCTCAAACCGTTTTATTTTTTTCATACTACACATTATACCATCTATTATGAAATTTACTCTAAAAAATTTAGCTAATACTTTTCATAAATACAAAATGCAAGAATTTTGCTATAATACGGGTTACTCTTATGGTACAAAATGTAGAAAAAAAGTTGTTAAAAATACCGGAAATTTCAAAATTACAATTTACAGATGAATTATTGTTTCGGAAAGCCTTTCAAAAAGAATCCTTACAATATGCACGCAGTTGGTTATATGTTTTACGTGCCGCACATTGTAAATTCGGAAAGATGGGGTACAAATTTATCAGCAAGGAACTTCTTGCAGTTATCGGATATAGACATAATATTATTTATATAACTCCTATTTTCGATAAAACACAGGGTATAAAATTGCAGCAATTGTGCCAAAAAATTTTATATACTACCAACAGACAGATTATCATAAAAAAATTTTCTCAACAAGCCTATCCTTATGTGAAATATTCACAAAAAGATCAGCACATAACAGAAGGCCTATTTGAAGACGAATCGCATCCTGAAACAATTCTTAAATTATCAAAATTATTTACCAATTTAGAAGGAGATATTAATCCATCAGCAAAAAAGTTTATTAAACAAATAAAACGGTTTGAAAAATTAAATATGCACTATGAAATTATTGACTCTGCAACACTTATTCCACAACAAAAAATAAAACAATTTCTTAATAAGGACCCTGAAAAATATGCCAGTTACTCAGCTCTTATTAAATATTTATATCAGCAAAGAAAAAACAACCGTTATAAACTCATGATTTTTTTACATAACAAAAAAATCCAAGGTCTTTATGTCTCCGAAATTTTTTCATCTACAAAAGCAGGCCTATATTGCGCAGTCACTTCAAAAGACAAACCCGGTATCACCGAATGGATGGATTATTGCTTTTTACGGCAAATGCACCATAAAAGGATACATACAATCTATATAGGTGGGGCAGAAACCAAAGGAATAAAGACTTATTGCACTAAACTACTTCCCTCAAAACCAAAATACACCGTCATGGCAATTGGTTTCAATAATTCTACAAAAAAACAGAATTAACGAGAGATAAAATTCCAATATAGTATAATACCTTTTAGTTAATTACGATTAATTTTTAAATCCCTTTTACTTATTATGCACTCTCTGGCTCGGGCAACATCTTCCACATAAAATCAAACAACTCCTTAAAATTATTATAAAAATCGATACTCTGCAAAACAATACTACTCACTTTTCCTGTATAGTTGACGATAACAACTTTACCATCATAAATAAGGATATCTTCTGACGTAGTCCACTTTAGATTACTAGGCATAAACTTATAAAAATACCGATCATTATTTTGCGCTAAAACCTTCATGGCCTGTCTTCGTGAAAAAGGAGAATCATAAACAATTTCCCACATCTTAATTTGTTTATTCTTCTTAAAGGCGTTATTAAAAAAAGATATATTATCAGGAGAAAGAATTGGCGGTTCTCCCACTTCTACATATGAACGAAATTCATTTGACCTTAAAGCCTCATTATAAATCGCCCTTACGCTATTTATCCCTTTATAAGATTTAACATCCGCTTTTTCTTCGCTCTTACTCTTTGTAAAAGACGAATTTATAGTCGTCAAGATATCAGGTAGCCTGTTTTGCATCGCTTTCAAAGACTCCTGCTTCTTTTCAATCAAATACCCCAACCTCTCCGGCTCAATAGCAATAAACTTCTTCCTAGAACCTATCATCGCCTCAACTATGACACCCTTATCCAAAAGTGAATAAATATGCGTATACGCAGCCGTACGGTTTATATTTATAACCTGAGCCAACTCCGCCACACTCATCTGCCCCGACTCCA
>JAHIGH010000046.1 GCA_018900295.1 Patescibacteria group bacterium
CTTTGCAGGGCGAGCCAAACAATCACTGTCAACAGAAGTGAAACTACCGCATAAAACCAGACAGAGTGTTTATGAAAAAAGCGTTCGCCAAAAAGCCCGTATGACTTCTCTTCCTGGAATAGCCAGTTAAAGAATAAAAATACAAGAAATATACCCCCTGCCATCATTAGAAGCGGGGCGGCGCGATTAATCGCTTCGACAACTTTAGGATCACTGTTAAAAGTCGCAGTCAGCGCGCCCCATATTCCAAGAGACGGGGCTGAAGCCCAAACTATTAGCAATGGTAAAAAACCGCGGACTGCAAAAACGGCAAAAAGCATTCCCCAAAGGAGAAACCATTTTCTGGCTTTCTGCCCCATTGTAGAAAGTACTTCTGCATTGATGACGGCATTGTCAATGCTTGAGATTGTTTCAAAAAGACACAGGCCAAGAATGATGAGCAAAATTGATCCAAGATCCATAAAACTTTTATATTATACAATAAATATCTGAAAAGATCCCTCAGGAGCAGAGCTCCATTCGGGATGACACACTATTAGAAAATGGAATCAAGGTGTATCATTTTTTGGAAAATTTGAGGACCAGGTTTTTGTCTTCGGATATTGTGTCTGTATAAACTAATTTCCCTCCGACATCGCTCATGAAATGCGGTATTTGAATAGACTTGAATGCTTTGGGGTAAATTATTGAAAAAGAATATGGGTCGTTACCTGTTCCAGGTTGCTTAAACAGGCGCAAATCATAACCCATAACCGGCTTGGCGGGATTTATTACATTTGGTAATAAATAAGTAATAGAAATTTTTTGCGACGTGCTCATGGGAATAATTGTTAAAAAACCATAGATTGTTTTCCCCTCTTCCAGTGATTTTTCTACTTCCAGCTGCGGCGGAGGAAGAAATCCTTTTTTTGTATACTCGTTGACTTGTGTAATAGCCTCAGCCGTAGCAATCTTGATCCCGTTCACCTCTACTGTTTGCAAAATAGCATTTTCATGTAAAATAAAGCGGAGGTAGTTTTTGTAATCCCCTCCAAACGGACTTTCTTTGCTGCTTGTGTTTTCATATGTTATATTTATTGTTTCCAAAGCGTTCCCGTTTTCTTCAATAATAACTTTTTGTTCGATATTTCTGCGAAGATAAAAGTTGGCCTTGTTAGCGCCAAGATTGGCTTCGTTAATACCCAGAAAATCCATGAATTTATTATCTTCTTTTTGCCGATTATCACTCAAAGAACCGGAAAGATTATTGACAGTAAAAATAGCTTGTATCTCTTTTTGCGGAAATGCAATCAAGAGATGCTTCTGCTTAATTGACTCGCTTATTTTCTGCGCGAGCAGACTAAAAGGAATTTTTTCCAAGATTTTTATTTCCAACGCGTTATATAACGCTCTTATGAAGTCCCTTTTTTGTGAGGAGCCAGGAAAAAAGTTTTTTTCCGCATGCGTTTCTGTCGCCAGATAGAAATTATCCGATGTTATTGTTTCTTTAAAATCAGGTATGTATACAGGACCAAAAACCGAAATCAGGCTCTTGAGAAAATCAGTATCAATAGCAATAACACCGTCCACTTTTTCTCCTGTTTCAAGCTCCAGAAAATCTATGGCTTTTTGAGCATTCGCGACAAAATCTACATTGAAATTACTGTCGCGCAAAAACCAATGCCGGACTCCTAAATACCTTCTTAAAGCAAAAGGCGGCTCAATATGGACAGACAGCTTTCCGTCAGCATCGTATACGTCATGAATTTCAAGTTTGTCCGTTTTACCGTTATGTATTTCGACGGTAGCATATGAACCTATAAATCCTCCTCCGGGGCGTAATTCCATATTGTTCTGAAAAAGAATAAGATATTTTCTTTTTTGGTTGAATCCGAGCATATCCGGAAAAGTGTCTATTGTATTTCCCAGCAAAACCAAAGGCTCCTCGAAGGAGTTAATTTTTTCCAGCATTACGGACGGAAGATTTCCCTCTGCCTTCAATTTCTGCAGTGTTACCAAACTGTTTTTTATTTTCGCAATCGAAGCAAGGAAATCGCCTTTCGGATCAAGGGCTTTATCATAATATATGCCACTTATTAACATCACGCTTTCCAGAATCTCTGATTCAGCTTCGGCAAAGCTTTGACCAATTTGTGCTTTTTGCATTAATGGTTCTTTTTGTATTAATAAAAGCGGATTCAATGCGGATACGTTTTGGGTTAAAAACAAGGCTATTGAAAAACTAGTTTTTGCCAGAATATTATATTTTTGAGCTGATGGAATATCGTTATCTTGTGCTTTTTTAACTGATTCTGTCAAAAAAATGCCACCTCCTATTAATAGTAAAAATTCCATAAATAAAGGCAAGAGAAAAAATAAAAGGATTAATAAAATCGGCAGGGTTTTCCTTGTAAGGTTCATTCTTGCGCGTATGCGGGGACTTTTTGACGCATTTGACTGTTTTAATCCCTTCCGGTCGGCGGGCAGGCTTTTTTTGGTCAGGTCAATTTCTTTTAGTTTTTTTTCTAATTGATAGCTTGAGAAAAAATATTCTGCTTCGGGGGGTAAATCGTATTGTACTTCTTTGTTCTTTTCTTTTTTAAAGTTTATTTTTATTAATGGGTCCAGTTTTTGGAAAGCCCTGGCAATCCCAAGTTGAGTAAATCCATGCTTGGGCAGAATAAGTATGGTTTTTGCTTTTTTATGATCTGAAAAAATTATGGAAATTATTGCCAAACAAACATCTTCAAATAATACGGGATAGCTTTTTTTAAGACCGTTGCCAGGTATTTCTATTTTTTGAGAGGTGCGTACTTGATGAATATAGTCAGTTAGCAAATTGCTATCCAGATCATCTTTCCCGAATACTTCCCCATAGATTACTTGTATTGTTTTCTCGTATACATTTTGGCTGAGGAGTTTTTTGAGTTTTTTGTCTGCGTAATACAAAGAGGTTATAAAAAGCAGTTTGGCATTGGTTTCATGTGCTTTTTTGGCTACTGAGGGAAATATGTCTATTGTCGATTTTTCTCCATGAAA
>JAHIGH010000047.1 GCA_018900295.1 Patescibacteria group bacterium
CAGGTATTGTAAAGAGGATATTTGCGTGTTTAATTCTTTTTGCGAGGAAATAATGACCTCACCGGAATTTGTTAGTTCTATAACTAACGATTTAGAAATTTTATTTATATTTATATATGAAATTTTTTTGTCCTGAAGGAGCTTCTCTAATTCAATGATACTTGTATCATTATTTATCGTGTCGCTTAAAAATGGCAACGTTAGAGGGCTTATCAAAAAGGGCTTGTTGATAACTTTAACTAAGAAGAAGATCAAACATAAGCTAATAAGGCTTATGCTAAGGGACAATGGAACCAGAAGCCCTGCCAATGTCCTTATGTTGCTCATTGTTCTTCGACGGGTTTTGTTGCTTAATAATTTTAAGGATAATTTTGACAATTTTTTCCGCTGCATCATACTTTATCAATTTTTTTGCCTGAACTATTCTATCCCGTTTAAATCGGGATGAATCAAGTTTAGCAATAAATTGAGTAATTTGTGAATAGAGTATTTCAGGCGTCAATTCTTTCTGCCTGAGAACGCGTCCAATTCCAAGTTTCTCTAAGGAAAGCGCATTATTTAATTGTTCTGACGTTTGACCGTAAGGAAGAGGGATCAATAAACAGGCTTTTTCCAGGCACATAAGCTCAGCGACAGTATTCATCCCTGACCGGGAAATAACCAAATCAGCAGAATTCATTATCCAGGCTGTGTCTTTTGGATCAATAAATTTAACTAATTTATACCTTGCTTGAAGACTCCCGGGAAGCATTTCTTTTATTTTTTTCAAGCGCTCATAATCATTGTATTTTTTGGAATCGCCTGTCTGATGAATTAAATAAAACTTTTTAAGTAATTTCTTTAAAGTACCTTCAATTAACACATTAATAACATGGGATCCGAGACTTCCACCTGTAATGTATATAACTTTTCCACGTGATCGCGGCGGTTTATGTTCGTTTTGGAAAAATTCTTTTCTGAGAGGCAGTCCTGTGAGTATTGTCTTTTTAGGAGGAAAATATCCCACTGATTCCGGCCATGAAATACAAATAGTCTTCGCGAATGGAGTAATAAGCTTATTTGCCAGTCCTACTTTTCGAGTTTGTTCGTGAATTATCAATGGAATATGAAGGATATAAGCCGCAGCCGCGACAGGGATTTGTACATATCCTCCGAAACAAACAATAACATCGGGTTTATAATCTGATAGTATTTGGAACGCCTGAACAAAGCCGATTGGTAATTTGAAAAGTGAATAAAGTGTAAATTTGGTTAATTTTCGTTGGAGTCTACCGGTTGTTAAACTTATAAAACGAATTCCAAGCTCTGTTATTTTTTGATACTCAAAGGATAATGCCTTATCTCCTTCCATGGCATATTTTCTTCCAATAAATAAAATTTGAGCGTTTTTTGGTAATCTTTCAATTATCGCCAGGGCCGGTGCTAAATGACCGCCTACAATTATTATCTTCATATATAAAATATTATTTGCTTATTATATCATTTTGTCAATTGTTTATTTATTCATTTGGTTGTGTTTTTGGAAATGTTCAGTAAAATTCCAACCGATGCCATATCTATCAGGAGTGCTGATCCTCCATATGAAATGAATGGTAATGGTACCCCGGTTAAGGGAAAAAGTGCTGTCATCGCGCCTAAATTGATAATTATTTGCATACCGAGAAAGGATATTATCCCTGCCGCAAGCAACCTGCCAAATGCGTCTTTGGCTTTTAAAGCAATAACAAAACCGCGCCATACAATGATTATAAACAAAAGAATTAAAATATTTGCTCCTATAAAACCAATTTCTTCAGCAATTATCGGAAAAATCGCGTCTGTCATACTTTCAGGGAGGTATCCGTATTTCTGTCTGGAATTCCCTATGCCAAGACCGTAAATTCCACCCGAGCCCAGCGCTATCAAAATTTGTTTTATATGATAGTCAATATTATCTAACGATTTATTTAAATTCATAAAATTCATTAATCTAGTAGCGCGATACGGCTCGATCTTTATAAGTAAAACCCAGATCAGTCCTATTATAGGCAGAGATATAATAAGATGCTTTATGCTACCACCCGAGAGGAAATATATTATCCCTGCCTGCGCAAGAATGATGGATGCAGTTCCCAGATCAGGCTCTAACAGAACTAGAATTAAGACTGTCCCCATTAAAAGACAGAACGCCAAAAATCTTGATTTTTCCTTATTAGAAAACCAGGCTGCCAGATATATAGCAAGCGTCAGCTTCACAAATTCCGCAGGCTGAATACGCACAAATTGCAGATCTATCCAACGATTCGCTCCTTTCGCACCGGCACCTATTCCGGGAATAAATACCATACATAGCGAGACAAGCGCGACTATCAAAAGCGGCAATGCAAAGTAATATAATTTATGATAATCAAATATTGAAAAAAAAGTAAGCGTGATTAATCCCAAAACTACCCAAACAGTCTGATCACGCAAAAAATGATACTTATCCCCATAATCTATAAAGGCACGGACAGATGACGCGTCGTAGATCATGAGTAAGCCAAATAGGGAAAGAAATACTACTATCCCAAGAAGAAG
>JAHIGH010000048.1 GCA_018900295.1 Patescibacteria group bacterium
AATGCATTGCTCTCGATAAATTTTCCGATATTCTCAATCAGGATGTTCAAAAACAACTTACAGAAAAGAATGCGGTTTTTGTACCCAACCGTTCATTCGAAGTTTATATAAATGATTATGACGCGATTGAAAATAAATTTATTGTCCCCATGTTTGGCAACAAAAAATTACTCAGGATTGAAGAAAGAGGTTTCAAGCCCAACCAATACGATTTATTAGATGCTGCAAAAATTCGTTACCCGAAACAATTCACAGATCCTAAAGACATAGATAGATTATGTATTGTGAAAGTTCTTGAAAAAGAACGGGGTTTTGAAAGAGCATTTTTCCTAGCAAATAGTTATTCTGAGTACAAAATGAAAGCTCAAGAGAAAATTATTAAAGGGAATACTACAGAAGAACAGCTTAAAAAATCAGTAATTGAAGAATTTATACTGGGTGTTCAAGTTAATTTTAATTTTTTCTATAGCTCGCTTACAAAAAAATTAGAATTACTAGGAACTGATACACGAAGGCAAACTAATTTCGAAGGCGTTTATAAACTTTCCTCCGAATATCAGAGAGACTTTAAGGATGCAGGAGGACGCATAAAATACGAGGAGGCCGGTCATATTGCAGTAACAGTGCTTGAATCCATGCTCGAACAGGCTTTTGAGATGGGTGAGCGGTTTGTGGAAGCCAGTAAAAAATTCGTTGCCCCCGGAGTTATCGGTCCTTTTGGGTTACAATCAATGATCATCCCGGGTCCGCCAAAAAAAGATATTATTGTATTTGACGTCTCTCCCCGCGTCCCCGGTTCTCCCGGCATCGCCGCGACACCTTATAGTAAATATTTATTCGGCGAGCCGGTAAGCGTCGGCAGAAGGATTGCAATGGAGATAAAAGAAGCGGTAAAATTAGATCGGTTAGAGGAAATATTAACATAAAATATTTTTATATTTTTAATCAATTCAAGCAGTTTAAATAACTCACCTTACGCATTGTCATTCCCGCGCAGGCGGGAATCCAGTACGTTATTTCTATAGATTCCCATTTTCATGGGAATGGCAAGAAAAGCATTGCGTAACATGAGTAAATAATTGAAAATTGTAAATTGTAAATTTAATTAGTATGTCCAAACTCGATTTTACAAATTATCTTTCCCCTTTCACCTGGCGCTATGGTTCTGATGAAATGCGTCAAATCTTCAGCGAAGAAAATAAATACAAAATTTGGAGAAAAATTTGGGTAGCCTTAGCGAGAGCGCAAAACAAAGCGGGACTCGTATCCAAAGAAGAGCTCGATGACCTGGAAAATCAGCAAGGGAATATCGATATTCAAGCAATTCTTGAGAACGAAAAAGAGACAAAGCATGACGTGGTAGCGGCAATTCATGAATTTGCTCGAAAAGCAAAAATAGGCGGAGGCAAGATACATCTTGGGGCGACAAGTATGGATATTGTTGATAATACCGACGCGATCCGTATAAAAGATGGGCTTGAAATAATTGAACAAAAAGCCATCGCGCTTCTGTCGCTTTTTAGTCAAAAGATAGAGCAATACAAAGACTTGGCCTGTATCGGATATACTCATCTTCAGCCGGCCGAGCCGACAACTGTTGGATACAGGCTTAGTGTCTACGCGCAGGATTTACTGACAGATTACAGGTTTTTAAAATTTATTAAAAGTCAAATCAAAGGAAAAGGTATGAAGGGCGCGGTCGGAACGCAAGCGGGATATGCGTCCGCACTGGAAGGAAAAAATATTACACCGGAAATATTAGAAAAAGACGTTATGCAGGAACTGGGAATTGAAGCGGTACTTATCTCAACACAAGTTTATCCCAGAAAATTTGATTTTTTTGCCCTGTCTGTTTTAAATAGTATTGCTTCTACTCTTTCCAAATTCGCCGCCGATCTTCGGATTTTACAGTCTCCTTCAATCGGTGAATGGTCAGAGCCTTTTGGTGAAAACCAAGTCGGCTCCAGCGCGATGCCATTTAAGAAAAATCCTATTAATTCGGAGAAAATTTGTTCATTAGCCCGTTTCGTTTCATCATTCCCTGATGTTGCCCTGGAAAACGCTTCTCTTTCATATCTGGAGAGGACTCTTGATGATTCGGCAAATAAGCGGATCATTATTCCGGAAGCATTTTTGGCGGTAGACGAAATTTTGCGAACATCAGAAAAGTTAGTTAATGGATTAATAATAAATGAGAAAAAAATCACGTTTAATCTTTCTCAATACGCGCCATTCGCCGCTACAGAAGCGATTTTGGTGGAAGCGGTAAAGAATGGAGCCAATCGGCAAGAGATGCACGAAATACTTAAAAATATTTCATTGATAGCATGGAAAGAAGTACAGGAAGGAAAAATAAATCCGATGTCCGGTTTACTCACAGGAAATGAAGATATAAAAAAATATGTATCGGAAGAAAAAATACGTGTTTTTTTAAATGTTGATCAGCATGTCGGCACCGCGCCCGAAAGAGCAAGGCAACTGGTGAGTGAAATTAAAAAATTAACACATTAATCTTATTGATTCTTTATAGAGTTATTGTTACTATTATGATCGAAAACTATGAATAATCCGCTTGTAAGCATCATAATGGGTTCTGATTCGGATCTGCCGGTCGTACAGGATGCAGGCAAGATTCTGGAAGAATTCGGGGTTTCATATGAAACTCATGTTATTTCCGCACATAGAAATCCGCAAGGTTTGGCGACATATGTTCAGACAGCTACCCAAAAAGGAATAAAAGTTTTTATTGCCGCGGCGGGAGGAGCGGCGCATTTACCCGGAGTCATTGCCGGCTTGACCTTTCTGCCGGTTATAGGTATCCCGATCCATACAAAATCTTTGGAAGGCTTGGATTCGCTTTTTTCGATTGTTCAAATGCCTGCAGGCGTGCCGGTAGCTACAGTCGCAATAAATGGCGCAAAAAATGCAGGACTTTTGGCAATTCAAATCTTGGCCCTGTCCGATAAAGCGCTTCAGGAAAAGTTTATAGTTTATAAAAGCAAAATGAAGGAAGTTGTTGAGAAAAAATCTGAAGAACTTCAAAAAATAGGGATTCAAAATTATCTTGAAAAAATGAAGAAATGACATGATCAATTCAAAAACAATTCTTTCCGCATTAACCAGCTGCCTCAAGACAATTGATATACCGGAATTAGGGAAAAAACTGCAAGGAAAAGTACGTGATTTTTATATATTATCGGACAAGCGCGTAATTATCACAACCGACCGTCAATCAGCTTTTGATATTATTTTGGGACATATTCCTTTTAAAGGCTCAGTCCTGAATTTACTGGCGGCATTTTGGTTTGA
>JAHIGH010000049.1 GCA_018900295.1 Patescibacteria group bacterium
GTCTTTTATACTGATTTATTCCCAAAATAATTATCTTGCCTTCTTTTGAAAATACTTTTTCAACTTTTCCAGTTTTACCTGCGTCTTTTCCTATTGTTATTTTTACTTGATCACCTTTTTTTAATTTCATAATTTTTTGTCATTGCGAGCGACTGGAAGGAGCGCGGCAATCCGGTCGGGATTGCTTCGTCGTTCCTCCTCGCAATGACACTAAACAACCTCCGTTGCCATGCTGGCAATTTTGGCAAAGCCTACATCACGAACTTCACGAGCAATAGGACCGAAAATGCGTGTGCCTCTGGGATTTTTGTCTTTAGCATTATCGATAATAACGGCCGCGTTATCCGAAAACCTGACATATGAACCATCTTGTCGGCGATATTCTTTCCTTGTCCTGACAACTACCGCTTTGACGATTTCTCCATCTTTTACTTGTCCATGAGGCATGGCTGTTTTGACCACGCAATTGATGATATCGCCAATATGTCCAAATTTTCTTTTGGATCCACCGAAAACGTGAATGACGTTGAGTTCTTTTGCTCCTGTGTTATCAGCTGATCTTAAAACAGTTCTTAATTGTATCATGCCTTTTTCTCCTTTTTTGTCTTACTTTTTTTTGCCGTTGATTCTGTCGAATTTATATCGCTTATAAAAATGGCAAAATGTTTGTCTTTAGCAATAGGCCTTGTTTCAATTATTTTGACCATTTGGCCTACTTCAACTTTTTGTCCTTTGGTGTCAACTTTGAATTTCTTACTTATTTTTATAATTTTCCTATAAAGCCGGTGAGGGACACGCCGTAATACCTCTACAATGGCTGTTGAATTCATTTTGTTTGATATAACTTTTCCTTGTAATATTTTAGACATTTTTAATTTTCTCCTTTTCTTTTAAGATTGTTAATATAACCGCAATTTTTCTTCGTGTATTAAATATCTCACGCGTATTCTTCAATTTATTTTGCACTTTTTCGAGTCTTAGCATCACCAGGCTGTCCCTTGCGTCATTGAGTAATTTTAATAATTCGTTTTGCGTCTTTGTGTGTAATTCTTTTTTGTCTTTATTTTTCATATTATACTCCTTTAGTTATAATTTTTGTTTTCACCGGCAATTTGTAGGCCGCGAGTTTTAATGCCTGCAAAGCTATTTCGCTACTTACTCCGCTCATTTCAAAAAGCATTCTTCCAGGCTTGACTACCGCAACAAATTCGTGTAAATCCCCCTTCCCTCCACCCATCCTTACCTCCGGAGGTTTTTTACTAACCGGCTTGTCAGGAAAAATTCTGATCCATGTCCTTCCGCCTCTTTGCGTATAATGCGCGATCGTACGACGAGCTGCCTCAATTTGTTTACTTGAGACCCATCCTGTTTCTGTCGAAGACAATCCGTAATCACCGAAGGCAAGAGTCAGGCCCCGGGTCGCATTGCCCTTCATAGTTCCCCGAAATTGTTTTCTGTATTTCTGTTTTCTTGGCATTAACATAATAAAACCTTAGAATTATTTTTCAGCCTTTGCTCTGGGCACGATGGATCCAGACCTTTACACCTATATAGCCTTTTTTTGTTAAAGCTGCCACTTGAGCGTAGTTGATATCTTCACGAATTGTTGAGAGCGGCACTGTACCGACATGAATTTTTTCTCTTCTTCCAATTTCTGATCCTCCGATACGGCCTGAAAGAAGGATTTTCACCCCTTTCCCGCCAGCGCTTATTACCTTATCGGCTGTGGTCGCAAGGATTCTCTTGAAAGGAAGCCCTCGTACTAACTGATCCGCAACATTTGTCGCTACTAAATAACTTTCCAGATTTGGTTCTTTTACAGGTTCAACCCTGATGTCGAGCTTGGGCATATTCTTGCCTTTCCTCTGCCTGGTAAAAAACTGTGATATATATCTCTTTAGATCTTCAAGCCCTGTACCGCCCCTGCCAATGACTATGCCAGGCCGAGAAACGTAAATAATCAGACGTAAACTATTTATTGAACGTTCAATTTCGACTTTGGCAATCCCTGCAATCTTGAGCCGTTCCATTAATTTTTTTCGAACCAGGTAATCTTCCAGAACTATCTCTTTGTATCGTTTTTCATCAAACCAACGGCTGCTCCAATTGTACATGACGCCTATTCTAATAATATGTGGATTTACTTTCTGACCCATACCTTGATTAATTTTTAATTTACAATTTTCAATGAATTTTCAATTATTTAATTTTCAATTTTAAATATTTTAATTTCATTTCAAATTTGAAATTTCAAATTTTAAATTTATTTTTCTCCTTTCTTGTTTTCATTTGCTTTTACTTCTCTAACACTTCGGCGGGTAAGCTTGCCAAACAAGCCTTTCTTTACTTCCGGTTTTTTTTCCTCCACCTTTAGATCCTTCGACTCCGGCCGCCTATGGCGATCTTCACTCAGGATGACCCCGCTAGACGGGGTCACTTTTTCTTTCAAGACAATTCTGATATTTGTGCTTCTTTTTTTGTAAGGATGAGTCCTTCCCCTTGATGACGGCCAGAAACGCTTAAGATTGGCTCCTCCTCCTGAAACATTTATACTTTCAATAACCAGATTATTTTTATCAAGCCCGGCGTTATTTACCGCATTGGCAACCGCGCTTTTGAGTACATTTGCCAACGGAAGCGCGGCTCTTTTGTGCTTGGCTTCTAAAACCGCCAGGGCATCATCAATAGAAAGATTCCTGACCATATCGGCGACCAAGCTAATTTTTCTTGTACTATATCTAACTGATCTGGCAATTGCTCTTACTTCCATAAAATTTTACGTCTTGCTAATCTCTCTTGCTACTACTTTTCCGTGACCCCTAAAGATACGGGTGTGAGAAAATTCTCCCAATCTATGTCCTACCATTGTTTCAAGCACAAAGACTTTGATAAAATTTTTACCGTTATGCACCTGAAAAGTATGTCCCACAAATTCCGGTGGGATTTGGCATGGACGCGACCAGGTTTTGATCGGATCACGACTGCCTGTTCCTTTTTGTTTTAAGACTTTTTTTAATATTCTCGGGTCAACGTATGGACCTTTTTTGCTACTTCTACCCATATTTTTATTTCCTTCTCTGTAATATATATTTATTCGAATACTTCTTCCTGTTTCGCGTCTTGCCTACGGCTTTTCTTCCGGCGAAAGTCTTGGGTGAAGGCATACCGATTCCGCTCCTACCTTCTCCTCCTCCATGCGGATGTGAACGGGGATTTTGCGCGACACCTCTGACTGTCGGGCGAATACCCATATGGCGGCTACGTCCGGCTTTGCCAATGACTTCGTTCTTCCACTCAATATTGCCCAATTGACCAACTGTCGCATGAGCCTCTTCCCTCACTTTCCGCATTTCACCTGAGGGAAGCTTAAGATGAATAAAGCCATGCTCGCGAGCAGTGACTACCGCGCCCGTCCCGGCGCTTCTGGCTATTTGCCCGCCTCTTCCCTGTGTTAATTCTATATTATGAACAATTGTTCCGATCGGCATTTGGGCAAGCGGCATAGAATTACCGATTTTAGCGTCAATCTCTTTACCGGCAACAACTGTATCCTGGAGCTTCAATCCCTCCGGCGCGAGTATATACCTCTTGTCTCCGTCCGTATATTGCACCAAAGCAATATCAGATGTACGGCCCGGGTCGTATTGAATCTCAAGTACACGGCCGACTATATTAAATTTGTCGCGTTTAAAATCGATATTGCGAATATAGCGTTTGTGCTCTCCTCCTTGATGACGCACAGCTACTCTTCCATGGGCATCTCTCCCCGCGTGTTTTTTCCGAATTGTTTGTAATTTCATAGTATTATACCATTATTTTTTCTCTTTTTTTTCTGCTTCTTCGGCGCCCGGTTCGAAGAGACCGATTTTTTCTCCTTTTTTCAGTTTTACTATCGCTTTTTTCAAAGACGATTCGGTTACTTCAATTCTGCGCGGACCATTTCTCTTTTGCCTGCCTTTAAGGATAGATGTTTGGACCCTTATAACATTTACCTTGAACAAGTCTTCCACCGCTTGCTTAATGGCTGTTTTTGACGCAGACACGGCAACGACGAAGCTATACTTGCCTCCTTCGCTTGCTTTCATTGATTTTTCGGTAATAATCGGACTAATAATAACGTTTTTATCTGCCATATTCTTTAATTCTCCTTCTTTGTGTTATTTACCTTTAACCTAAACTGTTTTAAGATCAAATATTAAAAATCAAAAATCAAAAATACAAATCAAAGATAAAAAATAATGAAACTTTAATTTTTGCTTTTTAAGATTTAATTTTTTCGTTTTCTCTAGGAAGTGTTTTTTTTAGTTCTTCGACAGCCTCTTTCATAAAAAGCAATTGGCGGTTGTTAAGTATATCATACGTATTCAACCTTTGGACTGCTGTCATGGTCACACCCTTAACATTCCTTCCTGCTCTTTTCAAATTTTCTATTTCAGATGAGGCAATAATAAGAATTTTTTTCTTTTTGTCATTCAAGCCTAATTTATCGATAATACTTAAAAATGTTTTTGTTTTTGGTTCAATATTTTCAATTCCCTGCAAGATTTTTATTTCGCCGCTTTGGAATTTGGCTGTAAGTACCGAAAAAAGTGCTGCTTTTTTCATTTTTTGTGAAAGGCGCAGACCATAATCATGAGGCCTTGGCCCGAAAACTACTCCTCCATGGACGAAAATGGGAGCGCGGATTGAACCATGCCTTGCCCTGCCTGTACCTTTTTGGCGATAAATTTTGCGCGTTGATCCTTCAATTTCACCGCGGGTTTTGGTTGAGGCTGTTCCAAGTCTTTGATTGGCCCGGTATACTCTTACTGCCTGCGCAATTAAGGCCTTATTTATTTTTACTCCGAAGATCTCTTCCGGAAGCGATATCTTTTCTACTACTTTGCCCTCGAGATTGAAGACGTCCGCAGTTAGCTTGCTTGCCTTCACGCTTGGTTTTTTATGTTCACCCGTTGATACGGTAACAACCTGTACTTTTTTAGGTTCTGTAGTCCTTTTTGACTTTTTTTCTACTTTATCTTCTGACTTTTTTGTTTTAGGCATAAGTTAATTTTCAATTTACAATTTTCAAATTTTAAATTTATTTTTCTCCTTTCTTCTCTTCTTTTACTTCTTGAGTTTTCTCTGCCGGTTTTGCTTCTTTTGTTTCTTTCTTTTCTACGGGCTTAACCTCTGCTTTTGCTTCTGCCTCCTGCGGCATAGAAGCGTATAACGGGATAAATTTTTTATTTTCTCCTACGCGTGTAATCTCGACTATTGAATTTTTGACACCCGGAATAAGTCCTGCAACATAGAGTATTTTCTTGATTTCATCGACGCCGACCACTTTCAGATTTTTTATTGTTACCCTTTCATGCCCCATATGGCCTGCCATGCGTTTGCCTTTGTAAACTCTTCCCGGGGTAGTTGTTTGACCAATTGAACCCGGTGCCCTCTCACGATCAGATTGACCATGTGTTTTGGGACCGCCTTTAAATTGATGCCTCTTCACAACTCCGGCAAAGCCTTTGCCTTTGGAGATTCCTGTTACATCAACCATATCACCAGGCTTGAAAACTTCTTCGATTTTCAGGAAATCACCGGATTTTGGCATATTTTCAGTATTTTTATTGTCAATTCTTATCTCGGTTATCCTGGAGGGAACAAAAGTAAGATTATTTTTCTTAACATGCCCCAGTAACGCCTTGGTCGGTGATTTCTTTTTGCCGATTCCAATCTGTATTGCAGTGTATTTATCTTTTTCCAGTGTTTTGACCTGCACTACCGCATTATCCGGAATGGAAATCTCCGTGACAGGAATTCTGGTTCCATCAATTAAAAACTTTTGTGTTTGTTCAATTTTTTTTCCAAGTAATACTTGTATCATAAAGCAAAAAAAGATAGCCTTTAGGCTATCTTGCGTAAATATTTGCGTTTTGTACGCCCTAATTAGGCTCTAAGTCATAAACCCTATTAATTGTATTAATGATTGTTTGGGCATCACATTTTCAACTCTACATCGACACCTGCCGGTAATTGCAGATTTGTTAAACTGTCAATTGTTTTGTCTGTCGGTGAAATAATATCTATCAAGCGCTTATGCACACGAATTTCGAAATGATCCCTAGCATCTTTATCTATAAATGGTGATTTATTGACTGCATATAGGCTTCTGTCTGTTGGAAGAGGAACAGGTCCAACTACTTTTGCGCCTGTTCTTATTGCTGAATCAAGGATTTGCTGACAGCAAACGTCAAGGACGCGCGCATCATAACTTTTTAATCTGACTCTAATTCTTCCTTTTGGCATATATCCGACAGACTGTTAAGGTACTTATAGTATTATTTAATTATCCTGGTTATAACTCCAGCTCCCACGGTTCTTCCACCTTCGCGTATAGCATATCTAAGTCCTTCTTCAAGAGCGACGGGAACAATCAATTTTATAGTCATCTTTATACTATCTCCCGGCATAACCATTTCTACACCTTTCGGAAGAGTTGCTGTTCCGGTAACATCAGTGGTACGAATATA
>JAHIGH010000050.1 GCA_018900295.1 Patescibacteria group bacterium
AGAAAGCTTATTGGGTAGGTTTCTTTGCTGTTGATGATAAGTATCGGGGGCAGGGTATGGGTTACGCTTTATTAAAAGAATTAGAGAAAGTAATAAAAGAAAGAGGCGCGAAGGAACTTTGGGTTTCTTCAGTTCCTGAAACAAAAGATTATTATCAAAGACAAGGGTTTAAAATATTCATGCAGGGGAAAATTGGCGGCAACCCAAAATTCTTCTGCGTCAAAAAATTAACATAAAAATGGTTATACCTCATATCTATGCATATCCCAATCCTTTTTCCGTAATGGTGTAATATGTGCCTTTTCCTTCCCCTGTTCTCATGAGAAGCTGAAACTGTACGAGCTTCTCAATCGCATTATATGTTCCCTTCCTGCTCAAATTTGATATTTCCAAAAAATCGGCTATTTTAACAGCTTTTTTCTCAAACACAAGACGAAGCATCTTTATTTGAATATCGCTTAGCCAAACCCTATCACCTAACACTTTGTTTTTTTGTGCAAATTCCTCTATTCGAGATTTTGCTCTTTCGCCTTCAATAAGCATTCCGTCAACATAGTATTCAAGCCATCTTGTTAAATCGGGTTGTCCTTGAATTCTGTATTTATCCGCGGAATTAAGAGCTTCATAATAAGCTTTTCTATTCCTATTATAGAAACTTTCAAGAGCAAAGAAATTTGTCATATCATAGTCGTTTTGAACAAGCATAAGAGTTGTTAAAATACGTGTTGTCCTTCCATTTCCATCAATAAATGGATGGATTGCTACAAATTGATAATGCACAATACCGGTAATGAGAATAGGAGAAAGACCCGCGGGTTGAGGATTTTTCAACCAATCGGCAAATTCTCGCATAAGAACGGGAACCTTGATATGTTCAGGGGGTAAATAATCACCAACAATTACTTGTTGTGTTCTATACTTTCCAGCATCACGATCCCTCAGCTTTTTGAGTATTAGCTTGTTGATTTCTTTTATCAGCTTTTCCGTTATCAATAAATTTCGCTCTTCTTTAGCAAGCTTCATTGCATATTCAAGGGCATTATTATAATTGATAATTTCCTTTATATCCTGATCCTCCGCATGAATCTTTTTACCCCCCAAAACATCATTAACTTGTTGTTGTGTTAGGGTATTTCCCTCTATGGCGGTTGAGGCATGGACTGCTTCCGCAGTAACTTTTGAAATAAGCTCTTTTCTGTAACCTTCCGGAAGCTGAATTGCGCTAAAATAGCCAAATACCGAGCCAATCGCCTCTACATCGCGGGTTATTTTGGGAGTTATTGTGAATCTTGGGATAAACATATTACAGATAAACTACCCATATTATACCCATAAACTACCCATATGTCAAGCACACTAAAAGCCGAAAAGAACCTGTGTAAATAGGGTGGAAAAAACTAAGTGTTATTTAATTTATTTTCTAAACCCCAAACCCTTGCCTCTAATCGTTCTAATCTTTCATTATGGTCATCAGCAAATGGCATTATATGATCTACTATCTGATTAAACTTCTTTGGAAGGCCGCTTTTTTTAAGTAATTCATAGAATTCTTCCTGTCTCATAAAAAATCACCTCCTTTCTACACAAAAAGCCCGGCCTTCGCCGAGCTAATGTACTTTAATAATTAATATTACCACAATATCTTGTTGAGTGCTATAATCAATTCAATTATGTATATAATAATATTTTTACTCCTATTTGCTGTTGGGTACATTTTTTATCTTCGTAAACAAGTCAATGAGTTGAGTAACCTTCAGAAAACAATAGCATTACTTCAGGAGCAAACTCTTTTATTCGAGGGAATTGGGAAAAGAATAGAAAAACTTGAAAAAGAGGGGATATCAATCATAGTACCAGCTAACTATGATGTAAAAGGCGTAGAGGATAAAGGCAAAAGGCTTATTAAAATCCTATCGCAAGCATATTTTAAAGGATGGTATAAATTTTCCATGGAACAAAGAAAAGAAATTCATTCAAACAGAGAACTGATAGAAAACAAAAATATACAGTGGTAATAATTCAATAAAGGCAAAAACCAGTAATTGACCGATCCCCCCTCAGCAAAAACTATTATGAAAAAGTTATCTTTTGAAGAAGTGATTAAGATTACACAGCAACTGGCTGATAAGATCACATCCTCCGGCTACAAACCTGATTATCTTATCGGCATTCCGACCGGCGGACTTTTCCCTCTCGCGCTTCTAGCGAAAGAGTTAATAATCAAAAATGTTCTATCTATTTTGACCGAATCCACTGGCACCGACGAGAAAAAAGAAGTAAAAATTGTTGCCTATCCAAAAATAGATTTATCAAATAAAAAATTACTACTCATTGATGAGATCGTCGAATCAGGCATTACTTTACATCAAATCCTGCAAAAACTACAGAAAATTTACCCGGGCAGCGAAATCAAGACCGCAACTCTCGGAGTAAATAAAGACAAATGCGAATTCTATCCCGACTACTTTATATTTTTTGAAGAAGGGGATTGGGTGATTTTTCCTTGGGAAAAAGAAGATTTTCCGGAATATAAATTCTAATAAAATTATAAAAATACACCCGCCCTTGACTTTTGTACAATTTCGTACTATTATGTACGTAAAGGCAACCAAAAACTTGAGGAGGTGGTAATAACTATGACACAAGTGATGAAAGCATCAGATGTAAGACAACAGTGGAGTCAGTTATTAAATGAAGTATTCCGTAACAAGACTCGGGTAGTTGTTGAAAAAAGCGGTATTCCCGTAGCAGCTGTAATTTCAGCTGATGATTTGAAAATTTTTATTCAACTGGAAGAACAGCGCAAAGAACGGTTTATGGCTTTGGATAGAATGCGTGAAGCATTTAAAGATGTCCCTACAGAAAAAGCAGAACAAGAGATTAAAAAGGCTATAGCCAAAGTGCGGGCAGAAAAAAGATCTAAAAAATAACTTTTTGGGATATGATTTCGGCAGTATTAGACACAAACGTTCTTGCATCAGG
>JAHIGH010000262.1 GCA_018900295.1 Patescibacteria group bacterium
CATACAAAAATAGCACCGGGTGCTGTTACAAAGATAATAACACAACTCGTGGGTAAATACAATTTTTTAAATGAATAATTCATCTTTCACTCTCCAGTCTTGCCTTCAATAAAAAGACCGTTTCTGTCCGCAACTTTGCCCTTGCCCAATCCTTTTGCGACTGAGTAAGTAAATCGCCCAACCCGTCCAGAATATTCCGGTTATTCAAATTTTCCAGTTGATCTATGCATTTTTGAAGAAATTTATGAACTGAAACTCCCGCCCTGTTTTCTACAATTGTTTTATTTATCGGCCAACGGTGCTCCAGAAAAAACCAGACATCATAAATATCCCTGCTGGTTTTACCGACCCGTTCGTGCATAGCCATAAGTTTGTGTGCGAACATATCCTTTTTGACCATCACTTGCATAGATACTCCCAGATACGTTTTTAGCTCATAGCTTGAGCCGAAAGACCTGCGGTTAATTTCAATCTTGATCTTACGTGACTTGTCTTCGTATGAAATCACAAAGAGCAGGTTAAACCGTTTTTTCTCCGCATCTTTGATTGAGCCGTATTTTTTGGCAATTCTCTCAACCCGATCAAAAATATAATCTTCTTTATTCCCGTCGAGTAGATCAAAATCCAAATCAACGGAAAAACGGTTGAGATCATAGAACATAAAAGCAGCCGTACCGCCTTTAAACCCCAAAAACGGCGCGATCGTAGTATCAGAATAAATGTCCTTAAGAATTTGGAATAATATATTTTTGTGAACTGATATGTTCAAGCTGCTCATATGTTATTACGCAAGTTTATAATGCTTATAAAATTCGTTCACTTTTTTGATCATCCGTTTATTTTTGTAAATCGGCAATATCTCAAAAACCTTGTCCCAATCCACAGAACCCAAATTATCGAAGTGATAATCTTTATGAATGTAAATGGTATCCAAAAATGCCCGTTCTGCAGTGGCAATAGACTTCTCATCTTTATGCTCAACCCCTATCGAATTGGTCAGAACCAAGTCTTTGATTTTTTTATAAGAATATATTTGATCTTCGACCGTGATTTCCCGTGTCTGATATGAAGCAACTGTAATTTTTCCATAGAATTGAAAGTTGATCCCTGCCTGAGTCAGCACGGTTTCAAAACTCACATAAGACGGTATAAAAATTCTGCTGGCCAATTCCAGTCTGTCATACTTCTTGTCTTTGGCATAAATCCCCCGGCGAATACGGTGCAACTGACCTATTTTCACATAATAATTTACCCCGGCAATAGTCGCCTTTTTATCTCCGCTGCTCCAGATCAAAGAAATATCCTTAAATGTAAAAACCGTTTTTTTAGATCGCAATAAGTCAGAAATTGACCTTTTTTCGTATTTCATACTCCAAAGACTAGAATTATTCTAACCTTTAGCTTATTTTATACAAAATTTCCGCCAAAATCAATAACCAAAATTGTAACTGGACATCCAAAAATTGCGAAGCCGCGTCTGACGCGGTCATTGCGAGAGCGGAATGGCTGAAAACCATGAGCTCGCCTGCTTGACAGGCGTGTGTGGCTAAAGCCGACGAAGCAATCCCTATATATTATCAACTCAACGCCTTCGCAGTCTCTCTTACCTTTGAGGTAAGCAAATAATCTATACCCACCTTCATCAATAATTTATTAGCCGTTTCGGCTTCATTCCTATATACACATCTTTATCAACATCACCTTTCATTGCCTCCTTAAGAGTCTCTCTTATGCCATTAAGTGCCTCTTGGGAAAAATATTCAAAACCTAATTCCAACGCTTTTTTAGTGATCTCTATTATATTATGACCCGCCGATCCACCCGGTTTATTCTCAGAATTAGGACCGAATAAATCTCCGACTCTAAATAATACCGGAGTTGCCTCTGTCCTCACAGTCTTATTTTCTCAATAAAATCTACCTTTTTCAATCACTTTGTCATACACAACCAATGGAAGAATTATTGTCGACCCCGATCTTAACACCCTCAACCGATCAACATAATCCAATCTATTTTTCTCAAAAGATTGACTTCTTTCTTTTCTTGTTATTCCTACTGATTTTTGTCCCTGTTCTAATCTCATAAGAAAAGCATTCTAGCATGCAATAAATTAGATATCAATTATTATAGGTTAATGCCTCAGGATTTACCAAAACCAACAGCTATTAGCCTTGTCATTCCCTCGAACGAGGGAATCCAATAGGCACAAAATATTTTTCTTAATCAAATCCTAAACGGTTACTTATAGGTTGCACCCAAAAGTCTTTCAACGCTGATCGCATGGACGATGGCATATATTTACTGCAAGTTACAAAAACTATCACTTCCAGTTCACGTTTTTATACAAAATACTTACTGCTTAATACAAAATACCATCCCAATCACCTCTGGCACTTCTCACAATAAAACGTCCCCCGCCCACCCGTCTTCACCTTCTTAATAATACCTTTGCAAGCCGGACACCTCTTCCCCTCCCGTCTATAAACCAAAAACTGCTCCTGATACGTGCCCTTTTCTCCTAACACATTCACATAATTCGTCACTTGTGAGTCACCCATATCAATACTATACCACTCCGCTTTGAATTTGCGAATAATTGGTATACACCTCCGTAGCTTTGCCTCTTCGCCTTATAGACTTCGAAGGCACAAGTCAAAGTATCGCCGTGCCCTTCCGTAGCTTTAGCGAAG
>JAHIGH010000051.1 GCA_018900295.1 Patescibacteria group bacterium
ATCAAGCATGCGTATGGCTTTTTGATAAGCCTCTTCGAATGTCCGGCCAATACCCATGACTTCCCCGACGGATTTCATACTGCTGCCTAGCCGTTGATCCGCGCCTTTAAATTTTTCCAAATCCCAGCGGGGAATTTTGACAACAATATAATCAAGAGCCGGTTCGAAGCAGGCCTGCGTGACGCCCGTTACTTTATTTTGTAGATCCGTTAATTTGTATCCAAGAGCGAGTTTGGCCGCAATATAAGCGAGGGGGTAGCCTGTGGCTTTGCTGGCAAGTGCGGAGCTGCGGGATAGGCGGGCGTTGACTTCGATTACGTAGAAATCAAGGGCGGGTTTGTCAAGAACCCCCTCTAACTCCCCCTTATCAGGGGGAGAACTTTTTAAACCTCCCCTGATAAGGGAAGGTTTGGGGGGGTTTGGGTTAAGGGCAAATTGGACATTGCACTCCCCTATTATTCCTAAGCTTTTCACGATGTCTATTGATGCTTTTCTGAGTGTATGATATTCATCGTTGGTGAGGGTTTGACTGGGGGCGACGACGATGGAATCGCCGGTATGGATACCTAAGGGATCCATGTTTTCCATGTTGCAGACAGTTATACAATTATCGAATTTGTCACGGATTACTTCATATTCTATTTCTTTATAATGATGCAGGGATTGTTCGATGAGTACTTGCGGGGAGAAGGCCAATGCCCGTTGAACAATGGCTCGGAGCTGGATCTCGTTTTTAGCTATCCCACTCCCCTGCCCTCCCAGGGAAAATCCTGCTCTTATCATGATAGGAAACCCAATATTTTTTGCGACTTTTTCCGCTTCTTCCAGACTCCGTGTTGCTTGTGAACGGGGTGTTGGAATATGAATTTTACCCAGATGATTTGCAAATTTTTGTCTGTCTTCCGTTAAAATGATAGCCGAGATCGGTGTTCCGAGGATTGTTACACCGTATTTTTTAAGTATACCTTTTTTATGAAGTTCAATTCCACAGTTAAGGGCTGTTTGTCCGCCGAATGAAAGTAATATACCATCAGGTCTTTCTTTTTTTATAACTTTTTCGACAAAATACGGCTTTACAGGAAGAAAGTAGACTTTGTCGGTCAGCTCTTTTGAGGTCTGGATCGTCGCGATATTGGGATTTATCAATATTGTCTTTATTCCTTCTTCTTTCAATGCCTTGATAGCTTGTGAACCTGAATAGTCAAATTCTCCCGCTTCTCCTATCTTGAGCGCTCCGGAACCAAGGATTAGGATTTTTTTTAATTTTTGGTTATTTATTGAATTAATCATATGCGCTTTAGAAAATAGTCAAAAATCCACTCCGCGTCTTGCGGTCCAGGCGCTGCTTCGGGGTGAAATTGGATTGACATGAAAGGTAATTTTTTGTGTATTATTCCTTCATTCGAATTATCATTGGCGTTGGTGAACCATGTGTTGAAGTTTGGCGGGATTTTACTTACTTCAAATCCATGATTTTGGGTAGTGATGATGCAGCGATTGGTTCCTTTTAGGATACATGGTTGGTTTTGACTTCTATGTCCGTATTTGAGTTTGCGTGTGTCACCGCCGGCCGCGAGAGTAAGAATTTGGTGGCCGAGGCAAATACCAAGAACCGGGATTTTATTTTTCAGCGCTTTTTTAATAGTCGCAATTGTTGGGGTTATTGTTTTCGGATCACCCGGACCGTTGGAGATAACGAGCGCATCAAACTTAAATGACGAATGACGAATGACGAATGACGAATTGTTTATTTTTTTTTGGAATTCAAAAGAAAAGGGGTCTGTGTCCCAGGGTACTACGATAACATTTATGCCTCTTTTGCTTAGATTTTTTATAATATTGCGTTTGGTTCCGCAATCGAGAAGAATGACTGTTTTTTTTGGATTACCCGGTGCTTTTATTCGATATATTTTTTTTGTGGATACTTGGTCAACGAGGTTATGAATATTGGGATCATAAAAAGGGATGTCTTTTTCGATAATTATTTTTCCAAGCATTGTTCCAAGCGTGCGGATTTTTTGTGCGATGGTGCGTGTGTCTTTTATTTCGATAAGCGGCAGGTTTTCGTCCTTAAACCATTGCGCGAGCGTATGCCGGCTTTGAAAGTGGGAGGGTGTATCAATGTAGTCACTGACGATAAGGCCTGATACGCAAATATGCTCTGATTCCCATTTTGTTGGGTCTGGTACACCGTAATTTCCGATAAGCGGATAAGTCATAACCAATATTTGTCCTTTGTAGGAAGGGTCGGTTAAGGCTTCCGGATAGCCGGTCATGCCGGTCGCGAAGACAACCTCGCCGGCGACGGAAACAGTAGCACCAAAGGATTTAGCTTCGTAGGTTGTGCCGTCTTTAAAGATTAATTTTGTTTTCATCAAGTTCAAAGATCAAAGTTCCCCACTTCGCTAAGGCTTCCACCTACGCTAAAGCTTCGGCGGACAAGTCGCGGGGCAAGCAAAGATCAAAGCCAAGTTAAAAACTCAAAGTCTTTAAGCTTTATTTTTAGCTTTGAGTTTATTTTTGATTTTTGATCTTTGATTTATATTTTTCCCAGCACTAATGCCAGTAGTGCCATTCTGACATACATCCCATTCCTAATTTGGGATTTTAGATAGACTGCCCGCGGATCCATGTCTACCTCCGGTTTGATTTCGCCAACTCGAGGCAGCGGGTGCATAATGATCGTGTTTTTGCCTGCAAATTTTGTCACCAGTTCTTTTGTGACTA
>JAHIGH010000052.1 GCA_018900295.1 Patescibacteria group bacterium
GGTATATACCTACCGTAGCTTTGCCTCTTCGCCTTATAGGCTTCGAGGGCACAAGTCAAAGTATCGCCGTGCCCTTCCGTAGCTTTAGCGAAGGAGGGTTAGGTATTATACTTTTTTGCAATTTGAAAGCAGAGGGGTATAGAATTGTTCTGTGATGGGAATTTTTGAATTGAAACCTTTTTTTGCCGGTAAAAGAAAGTATGTTATTATTCCAATTGCGATAATAATACTTATTACTCTACATTTTGGTTCCGTCGGTGGTATAAATTCAGTAAATACATCAAAGAATGTTGTAAGGCAACAGGAAGCCGCAAAGCCAGATGTTGCAGGCGTTCAAGCAATACAGCCAACAGTTACAGTTATTCTTACAGAAGAATCTACTCTTACATCGGATAAACGACAGCAAGTAACTTTGGTAAAAGTGGTTGACGGCGATACAATTGCAGTCTTGATTAACGGGAAGAATGAAACTATCAGAGTAATAGGCATAGATAAATATCAAAGACTTTTAAGGTATGTATTCATAGATGGGGGCAGCGTAGATTTTGGGAAAATGATGATTGAATCGGGTCTGGCTTTTGAATATACATACAATACTTCTTACAAGTATCAACAGGCGTATAAGCAAGCAGAGAAAGAAGCACGGGAAGCAAAGAAAGGCTTGTGGGCTGATGACGCGTGCATGGGATATGCAATACAAAAAAATACGGCGGAAGCCTGACAAATAACGCAGACAGATTAGATGCAGATGGTGATGGAGTTGCATGCGAAAGCCTGCCTTGAAGTTAAGCGCAAGTGCATACTTCATGGCAGGGGTTAAGCCGAGGATAGCAGTGGTATAAACTATATGGTTTTTGGCTCTTTGTCCGCACCAAATGGTAGAATGTATTCTATTGAGACAGTGTGGTATATTAAAACAGGCACCCAAGATCCTAGTTTTATAACAGCTTATCCTGTATAATCGGAAAAAGGAGGGGAAAAATAACAATGTTTGAAGAATTAGATACAGTTGAACTTACTCATGATATTCTCGAAAATGGTCTTAAAAGTGGCGATATAGGAGCGGTTGTCAATGTTTATGATAATGGTTCTGCCTATGAGGTTGAGTTTGTTGCGCCAAACGGTAGAACCAGGGCGCTTCTTACTCTTAAGCCAATTGATATACGTAAGTATATAAATAAAGACAGGGATTTTTCTTCTTCGTTGAATGTTCCAATTTCTCGCGGAACAGTGTCCGGTGTGACGACTTTTACTGTAAGCGAAGAAAATAGATGGGGAGGACTTGTCGAGATCATTAATATTGATGAATGGGATATAAAAACTGAAAGTAAAGAGAATATAAAAAAGTTTCGATATCCGATAGCAGCATTATGAATATAAAACATATCTGGTCAGTATTATGTAAAGAAAGTGTTGTCAATCAGGATGACAATAACATTTCTATTTATGGAGTTTTGGAAGAATTATCTGTTTTTTTAACCCCGGCAAAAGAAACAGGGGAGATACCTAAAAAGCTTGGTATTCCGATTAATTATGAAATAGTGAGTATGTGGCAAAGAAATAAAGACGTAGAGTCGGCAAAGGCAGAGATAGTATATGTTTTTGTTGATCCGGAGAATAATGAATTATTGAAAAATACACAGATTATGGAGATTCCGAAAGCATCACGAAGGCTTAGAAGTAGAATGAAGATAGTTGGCATGCCTCTTACGAAGGAGGGCGATTATACATTTCAAGTAAAAATCAAAGAGGAAGGGAAAAGTGATTTTTGTCTTGTCGCTGAGCTTCCTTTAGAAATAAAGATAAAAACTGAAAAAACTTATCGCCACAGTGTCAGATAAATAATTTAAGTTTGTGAGATTTCGGTTTGCAAAAATTTGAATTTTCTAAAACGCTTCTGAAAAGAATATTATACCACTCCGCTTTGAATTTGCGAATAATTGGTATATACCTCCGTAGCTTTGCCTCTTCGCCTTATAGGCTTCGAAGGCACAAGTCAAAGTATCGCCGTGCCCTTCCGTAGCTTTAGCGGAGGAGGGTTAGGTATTATGGCACTTCGCCCTAAGGCTACGAAGCCATAAGGACAGCGAAGCTTTAGCGAAGAGTCCTTATACTTTCGCATTTTGAAAGCAGAGGGGTATATATACTTCGGCTATTCGTTTTTCCTGTCTTTCCTTTTCTTCCGGCGTATTGGGTTTGTTATAAATATATTTAATCTTAAATTTCTTTGAAGTCTTCATTTTTTTCTATTTTGCTTGTCAATTTTCTTGTTTCATTAGTAGTATGTAAAATACACTTTCGGTGTGGTAATCAGCCTATTTTTCATTTTTGTCCGCTCGCGTATTTTCGCCACCGCCTTAATATTCATAATTTATTACTACTGAATGAAATTTGTACTTCTTGATCATTTATAATATTCTCAATGACGGTGTTCAAAATTTCTTTAAGGCGCTTGGCTGTTTTATCCAGCTCATAAATTCCAGCTTGTTCGTTATATTCGTTATCTTTGGATAAAAAGTTTTCTAATATAAAATTCTCGGCTTTATATTCCACTTCTGCGTTATGATAAAACTTTGCGATTTCTTTTTGTTTGGCTTCGTCAAAGGATGGGAAAGGTATAATTTCCCAATATTTCTGTGCTAAACTACCACCATTGCCACCGACAGCATAAAGATCAATCAATCCTTTGCTTCGTAAATAATCCAAACAACATTTTACATAAATTGCTTTTACAATATCGTGTTCTTCTTGCTGAATTGTGATGCCATGGATATTTGTAATTGTTCTTTCTTTTTCTTCTATGATTACAATTGAACGACCTTTTTCGAAGCCTTCTGCGCCGAAGATTAAATCGCCCTTTTGTAATGTTTTTAAGTCATTTCGATTACCCAAATATTCTATTTTATCAACTGTTCCATATTTTGATAAAAATTTTGGCAACATCAAAGTATAAAAGTTCGAATATTTTTTTGCTGAGTAGACACTTTCGCCGATATTTGAAACTTGTAAATTTTGACCTCTTGAAAGTGAAAAACCTAATTCGCTGATCGTTTGAAAACCATTCTTATAGTTTTGAATTTCAAAAACAATCTTTTTAAAATATTCTCCATATAAATTTGTATCTAGTCTTCCAACTTCTTCAACTTCTTTTATTTTCGGTAATTTAAAAGTGAACTTATTCGGCTTCTGATTTTCCAGAAGTTCGGTTTCAATGGTTTTCAATATATCTCGGTGGCGTTGCTTGATTAGTTTTTCTTTGTTGATTATGGCTTGTGTTAAAACTTCAATAAATTTTATCGTGTTATCTGCATTGAAATTCGGCATGGGAATTTTACAGTCCAAAAACATTGTTTTTGCATGACGAATAGTTGCGCCTTTTGGCACCATAAAATCTAACTGCTCTCTAAAAATATTATGCTTTATAAAAGCCAATAGATAGTATTTATTCGTGCTTACTGGTAACTTGTAAATTGCTCCTGAAAGCATATAATTGGGATAATCTTTATCGAGAATTATGACTTCTCCAATATTGCTGTCTTTTGATATTAATATATCTCCCTCTTTTAAATTCATTTCCGTATATGAGTTCGGCATTATGGGTAATGCTGTCTCGCTGTTTATATCAGGCAAAAATGAATGCGATTGAAGCGCTTTCGTTCGAATGAAAAAATGTGTTGATTTTCCTATATAATTCAATGATCCTACTTCAATGCCTAAATCTTTTCTTTTTAAATCTCTGCTCAAAAAATCCTTTACATAAAGAAAGTTTTTATTTGGCATTATTAAGTCCATATATTGCGAAGATGACAAGGTATATTTCTTTTCAATTATGGAATTATAAGAAATAGCGAGTGGGGTTTTGATGTATGAATTACTCATATTCTATTTCGATTTAATAAAAATGTCTTGCAGTACTTGTTCTTGTGCCAAGCACCATTGTCTAAAGTCGGTAATGGTTTGTGTAAATTCTTCATTAAGCACAGCTCTTCCTTCTTTGTCAATTTCTATCTCAAAATTTTCGTAATTTATTTTGTAGTTTGGCGAAAAGAATTTTACTCGCTTGCTGGTCTTCACTTCATATCCCACTTTTTCAATCCCTTTAAAAAACACCTCATAATTTCGCTCTTTGAGCTTTAATAGCTCTTTTTCGCTTGGTTTGTAGGCAACAATGATAGAAGTATTAACACCTGTTTCGGCAAAGACATTGGCCGGCAAATCGAAAATAGCCACAATGCGCATTTTATCCATTAACCATTTTCGAGCGATTTTATGACTGTCTATACTGGCAATGGAATTTGAAAGCACAATGCCCATTCTCCCGTTTTCTTTCAAAATACGGTAGGCGTTTTCCAAAAATACGACTCCTAAATCTATTTTGTTCGCTGATTTTTCTTTTTTCTTTTTCTTGTCTTCCTGCAACGGTTCGCCTTTGTTGCTGTATAAATGCCAAAGTTCGTAGCACTGTATCATTTCAAGATCTTTCTCGTCTTTTGGAGCAAAAGCTCTATCTTCGCCAAAAGGAGGATTCGTGAGGACTACATCAAATTTTTTTAATTTATTTTCGTCGGGTCTTTCATCCCATTTTCCTTTTTGGTTCATGCTTGGCACTAATTCTAAAACTTCACCTTTGTGATCAAATTTTGAAAGTAAAGAGCCGTAGCCTGCTTTGGCTTTTATTTTTGCGTTTCCATCTCCGTTCAATAACATGTTTAGGGTAGCAAGCATGACCATTTGCTCATCTATATCCATGCCGAAAATATTATTGTCGTCTAACTTGCTATTTGAATTAACATAAGAGACAGAAAGGAAATCAGCAATTCCTACTGTCGGATCAATTAGTGTTTCGCCATTTCTTGGATTTACGATACTCACTAAAAAATCAATAAGCGGTAGAGGTGTCACAAATTGAGCATTTGCGTCTTTTGAGAAAGGCGTTGCAAATTTATAAAAAACCAACTGATAGAGGTCTGTTTTGTGCGAACGGACAAAAGAATAATCTTGAAATTGATATATAACCTCAATTAAAACCTTGATATGATTTTCGTTATGTGAGTTGAGTGGATTTTCCCTGAGTATGCGATAATATGTCCCCGCAGCTTCGTCTCTCAAGTCATTAATTCTTTTAATAAATTCCTGCAATGGTTTGTCGGCAAGTGTTTGAAATTTTTTCTCGTCTTCAGTTATATAGAAATCTAAAAAATGACTGCTTGTTTTTTCATTTCGCTTTTCGTCATAAATTTTTAACGAAAGAATTTGAATTAAAATCTCAAATCCTTTTTGATTCACCATACCTACCTTATCCATTGTCCTGAGAATACTAGACATGGCATCATTAATTTGTGTTGAGTGAACGCCAGAAATTATATCCAATTCCTTTATTGTTCTTTTTGATCTGTCTATGCTTTTTGGTTCTATCCATTCTAAAACTTCTGTAAAACTGGGGATGTTTATATACGGATCCGGTAAGTGCAATGCCAACTCTTTGGTTTTACTATCTTCACCTTTGGTGTTAAATTCTTCGCTGTATCTTAAAAATTTATTATTGTGCTTTCTGAATAAATAAAGTCTTTCTGTATCATATAAAATTGCTAGACAAAAAGGCCGTCTGCTTTCGTTTAGATATGCCTTTAGCTGCTTATCCCAAATATCCGAAATATTTTTGTTGTCTTCTTTTTTAAACTCAATGGCTACAATTAAATGTTCTCGTAGCCACTCCATGCTCTCATTACTGCCATTTTCATGATAATCTTTGTATTTTTCAAACCACGATATATCATCAAAAATTGCACCGTCAATTTTTAAAGGTGCGGAACTTTTATTTCCTTTTGGAAATTGTACTTCTGTGCCGATATAATCCCTACCATACATGCCTGAATTTATTATCGCATAGAAGAATTGCCATTTATAATATTGCTCATTTTTATCCCCATTCTTTTTGCGCAAATTTATCTTTTTCCCAAAAGTTAAATGCTCTTGTAGAAAGCAGTCGAACTCAACAGCATTCCCATATTTTGTATCAAATTCTTGTTTGCAGGATGTAAAGGATTTTATATTCATAATAATTTGGCGGAAGTTATAGCTTATTGTATACCCCTCTGCTTTCAAATTGCAAAAAGTATAATACCTAACCCTCCTTCGCTAAAGCTACGGAAGGGCACGGCGATACTTTGACTTGTGCCCTCGAAGCCTATAAGGCGAAGAGGCAAAGCTACGGTAGGTATATA
>JAHIGH010000053.1 GCA_018900295.1 Patescibacteria group bacterium
AAATAAAGCTATAATCTAAAATATTGAAAATTGGATCATTGAAAATTCAATGAAAATTGAAAATTGTAAATTGAAAATTATTTTTTTCGGCAGTTCCAAATACTCGACTATTGTCGCCTCCTCCCTCCATCGTAAAATTGGCCTCACTGCTGTTGTCACTCTTCCCGATGCTCCGATTGGAAGACATAAAACCATTACCCCAAATCCGGTAAAAACCTTCGCGCAAGAAAACAATATCCCTTATATTACTACGGATAAATTAGACAACGAAACGATTGGGGAAATCTCAGACCTCCAGCCTGATTTTCTCGTCATTGCTGATTACGGAAGAATACTACCAAAAGAACTACTTGCTCTCCCCAAATACGCGCCCATAAATATCCATCACTCACTCTTACCCAAGTATCGCGGTTCCTCTCCCGCATCATCAGCCATACTCGCAGGTGAAAAAACTTCGGGTGTAACAATTATTGAAATGGGTCAAAAAGTAGATGCCGGCGATATTCTCGCCCAAAAAGAATATATATTAAAAAATAACGAAACAAAAGAATCCCTGCTGACCGCGTTAAATACAATTGGTTCTGAAATAATTATCCCGGTCTTACACGAATATATACAGGGAAAAATTAAAAAAATACCCCAAGACCATGCCAAAGCTACTTATACGCAAAAAATTAAAAAACCCGGCGGCTTCATTGATATTAATAATCCCCCGTCTCTGGAACATTTAGACCGCATGATTCGCGCTTATTATCCATGGCCGACAACCTGGACCAAACTTGAACTAAGTCCAAATATATGGAAAATAGTAAAATTATTGCCTGAAAATAAAATTCAAGTTGAAGGCGGCAAGCCTATGACAATCAAAGATTTCCTCAACGGCTATCCGCAACTAAAAGAAAAACTGAAAAAACTATTAACTAATATTACTTAGAGGCTGTTGCAACAACAGGAGAAGAGGTTTTTCTCGCATCCAATTCAACTGACTTAAACATCCGCAAACACTTTGTACACAACCTTATTTTTCTACGATTACCGTTGACAAATATTCTCGCTGCATGAAGATTTGGCTTAAATATTTTACGCGTCCTGTTCTTTGCATGTGATACATTATGACCATACATCACGCCTTTGCCGCAATTAGCACACTTCATTCCCATAGAGTGTTATGATATCATAATAAAGCTTAGATAACAATATTTCTATTATGGATCTTTTTTCAGCTCTTATCAGTATTTTTATATTAATCTATTCCTCAATTTTTCATGAAATTGCGCATGGTTTTGTTGCCTACCGGCTCGGCGATCCGACAGCCAAACTCTTAGGCAGACTGACGCTAAATCCCATAAAACACATAGATCCTTTCATGAGCGTTATTTTCCCGGCTATACTTATCTTCTCCGGCTCGCCGATCATCTTTGGCGGAGCCAAACCTGTTCCAATCGATCCTTTTAACTTAAAAGAAGGACGCAAGGACATCGCGCTTGTTTCCCTTGCCGGTCCGCTGACCAATATCCTTATAGCAATAATCGCGAGCGTTTTCATTCATATTATGTACCCTCAAATGTCATTTTTAGCCGTACAAAGAACCGGAATTATCGGATTTTGTCTTTCAATGATTGTTTTCCTTAATTTATTACTTGCAGTCTTTAACCTCATGCCAATTCCTCCGTTGGATGGCTCAAAAATCTTCGCTTTCCTGCTCCCAAAAAAAGAAGCGGCAGCTTATCTATCGCTCGAATCAATCGGCATGTATATTATCTTCGCGCTTTTATTCTTTCCCATCGGTCCTTTTTCGTTAATGGGATTAGTGCAAGGATTACTCACCTTTTCACTATCCCTCCTCGGCTTCTGACGCCCCAACAATCTTATTGACTTTCCTAAAGCATGCATTTATACTGAAATTGCTCTTTGATAATGGAAGTTTGGTTGTATAATTTTTCTCTACAAATTCATAAATCCTGAGGTATCCCGCGTAGCCTTATGCGAAGTGGGAGATAAGGCAAATTTTGTATCGCCGAGGCGATGCAAATAGCCTGCCTAATTATATCTTAGGGAAAATACCAACCAAGCCCATATCAAAGAGAAGAATTTATCAAAAAAAACCATACATAAGCGAAAGGAATGTCCCCCAAGTAGCTATTATTTAAAGTGTTGCTCAAGCTCACCATGTCTGCTAAAATTATGCATGTATTTCAAGAACTACGTGCCGACATAGCTCAGCGGTAGAGCAACGCTTTTGTAAAGCGAAGGTCGAGGGTTCAAATCCCCCTGTCGGCTCACAATTAGTTAAAAGTTATGAGATAATAGTTATGAGTAACACAAGTCTTTTTCTCATAACTCATAACTAAAACTCATAACTATCGCGCTGAGGTGGCAGAGTAGCAATTGCACGTGGCTGTAGACCACGCGTCCGTAAGGACTCCGGGGGTGCAATTCCCTCCCTCAGCACTAAGTAGTTATGAGTTGATAG
>JAHIGH010000006.1 GCA_018900295.1 Patescibacteria group bacterium
ATACATATGCTCATCCCAGCCTAAATAATAAAAACTCTTGAGGCTTGAAAAAAAGAAATATTGAATAAAACCAAGAAAAAGAATTATTAATCCATCAATAAATAAAAATAATTTAATCTTATATTTAAAATTATTATCAAAACCTAAAACAATAAAAAATAACGACGAGTAAGCAAGCCACCGGATCAAATAAAACGAACTTACAAGAAACTCATACGGCTTGATCCAAGTACTATTTAAAATCAGTGAAATTAAACCAATCAATGGAAAAAATAAAAATTCCTTTTTTAAACTAATTTTTCTTTTTTGAAAAATAATATGAATCAACCAGACAAGCGCGGTAACTACAACAACTAAATCTAAAGGCTTAAATACTATATTATTGCCAATATCAAATCTCAACAATTCCCCGAAAGGAAAAAGGGCGAGAATTATTATTATCAATATTTTAGTTATCTTCATTATTTTTTATTCCCTCTTATACAATTTTACCATTGTTTTATCATTTACATAAATGAGTTTCAAATCCTCATACTTTTTAGATAATACCGTATTTTGGGTAGCGATTAAATTAAATTTATCCCCGGCTTTTAACCAAGATGAGTCAATAAATGGAAAATCAACATAATAAAGATTATGAAATCCTATCAATAATACCTTGTCTTCTTTTTTTATGTTCTTTTTAAAATATCCATCAATATCGTAAAAATCCCCAAAGGCAAAATTTAAATGATTTGCTAAAAACATTTGTTTTGTTTCTCTTCCCGATAAAACAAAAATATATTTACTATTAGCGGCAAAACGATAGGCAATTGAAATAAAAGAAACAAAAATAATTAAAATAATTAGTAATTTTGAAATTTGCTCCCCATACTTTTTCTTATTACCTATTAGAAAATTAAGTGTGGCAGCGCAAACAATAGAGAAAGCCGGTAAATACGGAAGAATGAACCTCCCTCCGCCTGTTCTTGGCGTAAAATACCAAACAACAATAGAAATAAACGAATATATACCAACCACGTTTAGAAATTTACTGATCAAAGACGATCTCAAACGTTTACACCAAAAAAACCAAATAATCAACGGAAGAAAAATCATGTACACAGGTGAAATAGGATCAGCAGACCGCATAAAAAGAATCCAAAAATCCCTAAAGAAACCTAAAATACTCAAACCCTCAGACTCTATTTTGTATATTTCTGAAAAAAAAGGGTATACGAAATTGCCGGTATTGATATAAGAAAAAATAAACCAGGGAAGAGGAATAATCAAGGCAATAATCCAATAAATAAACAAATAAATACTTATTGTCCTTGCCTTAAAGGTTGTATTATCAGCTTCTTTTTCCTTGTCATTACCGCGAACGCGGTAATCCAGAAGAATATAAAAAATAAGCGCGGTAAAAATCAACAACGACCCTGCCGCCAACAACTTTGTCGTTATAGCCAATCCGACCATTATCGCTGACCAAACAAACCACTTTCTCTTCCTTTCATCCAACCAATTAACAAAAGCCCACAAGGCCATCACTTCAAAAAATGTCCTGACCAGATCAACATATGCCGTGATGGATTCCCATGCAACAACGAGATTTGAGTAAAAGATCACAACTCCGATCATCGAAATAAGCGGACTGAGAAACTTCCTCTGAATCTTATATAGTGCGAAGCAAGTAAATAATCCGAATGAAAAATGTATCACCTTTGCGATTATTTCATTACCAAAAGCAAGCCCTCCGATATATAACATCTCTCCCAGCTTGGGCATGCCGCTATAATATAGAAGCCCTCCGGGAATAAAGTAAATTGAATGGTTTTCCAGATACATCTTAGGAATGGTCAGGTGGTACCAGAGAGCATCGAAAGCCAATTCCGGCCCCAAAGCACCTATAAAATTAATACCCGCCTGTAAAACGACAATCAGAATGAGAAATAGCAAAGTTTTACTTTTTATCTGTCCGATATGTCTTATCTGCCCAATTATTTTAATTAAATCCTTCCCAAACCAATAAATAACCAGTCCCCAAAATAACAACGTAAACCAGATAATCAAATCCTTATATAACAATCCCGCTAACCCAAGAGCAAAAATAAGATATGAATATATTCCAATCAAAAGCGCGAAAATAAACATAAATACGCCTTTATTATACGACACAGCGTCATCCTTTGCATTTTTAAATTAGAAGGGTATAATAAATTCAATCAACCCAAGCGGGGTTAGTACACCGGTAGTATGCTACCTTCCCAAGGTAGAGAAGCGAGTTCGATTCTCGTACCCCGCTCTATTCATACCTAATCAATTCGGAATTTTATGTACGAGCAGGCTTTTAAAAATATTGATAACGCGTTGAGAAAGGATGCCGGCGTGAGCAGCGAGCTTGATTATATTGAACAGACTTCTTGGATCCTCTTTTTGAAATATCTTGATGATCTTGAAAAAGACAGAAAGACCGAAGCCGCGCTTGCAGGACGTGAATACAAAAATATTATCGCTCTAAAGTATCGATGGGAGGCGTGGGCGGCTCCGAAAAATACTGATGGGAAATTGGATCACAATAAAGCTCTTTTGGGCGATGATTTGAGTGATTTTGTAAATATTGAGCTTTTTCCATACTTTAAGAAATTCAAACATGAAGCGGAAAGTCCAGACACTATCGAGTATAAAATTGGCGAGATATTTGGAGAGTTAAAAAATAAAATTCATAGCGGTCATACGCTCCGGGAAATACTGGACATTGTTGATATTCTACGATTCCGTTCTCAGGCAGAAAAATATGAACTTTCTCACCTTTATGAAGCAAAAATCAAAAACATGGGTAATGCCGGCCGGAATGGCGGGGAATACTACACTCCCCGTCCGCTCATTAAAACAATCGTCAAAGTAGTTGATCCTCATATCGGCGATACTATTTATGACGGCGCCGCCGGGTCGGCCGGATTTTTGGTCGAAGCATTTAAGTATTTAGAAAAAGACCGGGAAAAACTTTCTCCAAAGGATTGGGAAATCCTGCAAAAGAAAACTTTTTATGGAAAAGAAAAGAAATCGCTTGCATATATTATCGGAATAATGAACATGATTCTTCATGGAATTGATACTCCAAATATAGAACACAAAAATACACTCTCTGAAAATATTTCCGATTACCAGGAAAAAGACCGTTTCGATATCATACTTACCAATCCTCCTTTTGGAGGCAAGGAGCGCGCAGAGGTGCAGCAGAATTTCCCAATCAAAACAAGTGAGACGGCATTTCTTTTCCTTCAGCATTTTATAAAAATTTTAAGAGCCGGAGGCAGAGCGGGCATAGTCATCAAAAATACATTTCTATCAAATACCGATAATGCCTCCGTTTCACTTCGTAAATATCTTCTCGAAAGCTGTAATCTCTATACAGTACTTGATCTTCCCGGGGGGACTTTCGCCGGAGCGGGAGTCAAAACAGTCATCCTATTTTTTGAAAAAGGAGCGCCTACTAAAAAGGTCTGGTACTACCAACTCAATCCAGGCCGGAATCTCGGCAAAACAAATCCGCTCAGCGAAAAAGACCTGGCGGAATTCATAGAACTCCAAAAAACCAAAGCCGATTCAGAAAATTCCTGGTCAGTTGATATTAAAAATATCGATCCAAAAACTTTCGATCTGTCTGTAAAGAACCCGAATAAAAATAATGAGCAAAAGCTCCGTGATCCTAAGGAGATTTTGGAAGAAATGGGAAAACTGGATGTGGATAGTGGGGAAATTTTAAAAAGTATTGAAAAAATAATATAAAAAATAAATTATAGGAAAATCTACGGTTAAGAATTAGTTGATAGTTCATGCAGAGGAATCAAAAAAGAGAGCTTAATAAAAATTCGGTTATTAAATATTTCATAATAACAGCTTCTAGGTGGAGGCATTATGCAAAATATGCATATTGCTATGTCTGATTTTGACAGAGAGGTGAAGAAGTTGCTGAAGAAGAATTCTTAAATAAGGAGTAAAGAAAAACAATTTTAATTATGGCAAAGAGAAATAAAAATGATTTAAAGATTGCACAAGAGGATCTTAAGAAGATTTATGGTAGGGATTGGGAGTTTTTTCAGAAAAAGATCTTGAATAATTGTTATTGTGGAAATTGCAAAGGCCCATACAATGCAACGATTACCGATTATGAAATTTTTCTCAAGAAACTCAATGACATTCTCCTCAGTGGTAAATGTAAAACCTGTGGTGGCCCCGTCGGACGGTATTTAGAGACGAGTGAAGTATTTGTATATGCAGAGGCTATTGAAAAGGTGAGAAGTAAATATGAAGCGAACTAATCAAACGAAGCCCTATTTTATAACAAAAGACATTGGTGCTAACTTAAAGAAGTTACGAATTCTTGAGCGGAAAGAAATAATAGAATTATTTCAGGTAAAGATAGAAACACATACGCCTAAAATTAAAAATAAAGATCTTCCCAATGCCGTTTGGGGTTATACAAAATTTGATGAAATGCTTTGGGCATCAGAAGATGATGCAAGCAGATTTGAGAAAATAAAAGAAATTATTGGAAAAAATAATCTTGAGGACGCAATTCATGTTGATACTCACATAAGGGAAAAGCGAGATTATTTTGTAACTGAGGATACTGATATTCTTAATTGTAAAGATGAATTAGAACAAACATTTAAAGGCTTAAAAATTAGAACTCCAGATGAACTTTTGGAAGAATTGGATAAATAAAGAGTGTGCAAAATTTGCATACGCTCATAAAGGGGTATAGTTATGACTAAAAATAAAAAAATTACTGTGAAAGGCCTCGAAGTAGTAACATTTAAAAAAAGGGAGAGTGACTATATCTCTCTCACAGATATTGCCAGATATAAGGACAAGGAGCGGACGAATTATATAATCCAAAATTGGATGAGAAATAGAGAAACAATTGAGTTCCTTGGCCTTTGGGAAAAATTAAATAATCCAAATTTTAAAGGCATCGAATTCGATGCCTTTAAAAATCAGGCTGGATTGAATAGTTTTTCACTAACTCCTCAGAGATGGATTGAGGTAACTTCCGCGATTGGCTTGATCTCAAAAGCCGGGCGTTATGGAGAAGGCACCTACGCACATAAAGATATAGCTTTTGAATTTGCCAGCTGGATTAGTCCCGAATTCAAACTCTACCTTATTAAAGAATTCCAGCGTCTTAAAGAGGATGAAAGTAGAAGGTTGGAAACTGGTTGGGATGTCAAGCGAACTCTGACAAAGATAAATTATCGCATTCATACAGACGCTATAAAGGAATACTTAATCCCCCCCTTCTCTTTCCAAAAAAGCAGAGACTATCGTCTACGCAAATGAGGCCGATGTGCTAAATGTCGCGCTTTTTGGCATGACGGCAAAAGATTGGCGGGATAAAAACCCGAAGCTGGACGGCAATATCCGCGATTATGCAGATGTGGCGCAGTTGGTATGTCTGGCAAATCTCGAAAACCTAAACGCCGAATTCATCCGCGCAGGATTGTCTCAGCCGGAAAGACTCCTCAAACTCAACGCAAGCGCGATCACACAAATGAAATCACTGCTCGGAAATCCTGGTGTTAGGAAATTGAAATAATTGAGGGAGATTTTAGAGGGTATTAAAAAAATAGTATAGTTAAATCTGATTTATGTATTTAGTTGAGCTACAAGTTGCTTGATTTTATCTTTGCTTAATTTCTCACCTCTTGCCGTTCTAAAGAATAAAGGTAAAACCGAAAGTAGTTTTGGATTATTTTGGATGTCCTCAGGAATTCTACCCTTCGCGGCATGAGCTAGATCGAAAAATGTTGTCCACTCTTCGCTGTCCCTGGGTATTTTTAACGCTGTGGCATATCCTGCCAGCTTTTCCGAATCAATGCTGGGAGACAAAATATTCCTCTCCATTCTGCTGATATTGCCCGGATCATAGCTATATCGCTCGCAAAAGGAACGCAGTGTAAAGCCCAGATTAATTCTTTTACGTCTGAAAAATTCTCCGAATGTCAGTGCTGATGTGTCTTGATTTTTTTTCATGTCTGTTGTAAGATTACTACAACACATGGTGGATGTCAAGATC
Source organism: Patescibacteria group bacterium (assembly GCA_018900295.1). Classification (GTDB taxonomy): domain Bacteria; phylum Patescibacteriota; class Microgenomatia; order Levybacterales; family UBA12049; genus JAHIGH01. The sequence continues at coordinate 6,062 of JAHIGH010000006.1, forward strand.
TGAATAAAAGAAGATCATAAAGAATATTAAAAATATTATGAAAAAAGAAAATACTATTGCTTTATTTCATCAAAAAACTGTCCGTCGTCATTGGGATGAGGAAAAGGAGATTTGGTATTTTTCAATTATTGACGTGATTGAAATTTTGACTGATAGCCCTCGTCCGAGAAAATATTGGAGCGCTCTTAAAACCAAGCTTAAGCAGGAAGGAAGTGAGTTGTCCCAAAAATTGGGACAACTGAAAATGCTCTCACCTGACGGGAAAAAATATCTCACAGATGTGGGTGATACGGAAACTATTTTGCGTTTGATTCAATCCATTCCTTCACCTAAAGCAGAACCTTTTAAGGTGTGGTTGGCTAAAGTTGGCTATGAACGGATCGAAGAAACAGAAGACCCTGAACTCGCGTTTGATAGAGCAATGAAAACATATCTGCAAAAAGGTTACTCCAAAGACTGGATCAACCAGCGCCTGAAAAGTATTGAGGTTAGAAAGGAATTGACGGATGAATGGCACGACCGCGGGATGAAGGAGGGTTTGGAATATGCTATTTTGACTGATGAAATTACTAAAGCCTGGGCAGAGAGATCGGTCAAGCAATATAAAAAGCTCAAGGGATTGAAAAAGGAAAATCTGCGAGATAATATGACTACACTTGAGCTAGTCCTCAATATGCTTGCTGAAGCATCCACAACTGAAATTTCTAAGAAGAAATCCCCCAAGGGTTTGGATCAAAATAAGAGAGTAGCAAGGGAAGGTGGCGCGGTAGCTGGTCTAGCCCGAAAGGAGATTGAAAGACAAACAGGAGAAAGCGTTATCACTCCTGTAAATGCCAAAACCCTGAAAGCGCAAAAAGCTAAATCTGTTAAAAAGCTGAAATAATTTGAGGGAGATTTTGGAGGAGATAAAAAGAATAGATGATGAGAATAAAAAAATATTTAATAAAATTATGAAAATAATTTGAATTATGACATATGAAAGAAAAAATTTTTATTACAAGGATAAGTCTTGATTTAAAAAATAAAGTAAAAGATTGTTTGTTAGGCTTATTTTATAGAAAGAGGGACTTAATTGAATTTATTCATATCTGCGGTTCAACTTCTATTGATTTATCTGGCGTAGATGAATCTCTTACAAAATCACAAATCGTTGACAACTATTTTAGTAATTTGGCAAAGAGACAAGATCAGGGAATGACTCAATATCATAGTTTAATCAGGCAAATAATAGATTGGAGCGATTTTGATTCATATTGGTTTCGGAATGGAAGTCTTGATGCCTCATATGCAAAAGAGAGAATTGATCGTCTTAAAATGATTCTTGGAGAAAAGACAAAAATAGAAGAGGAGAGATTAAAAAGAAAAGATGCAGATATAGCACTTGAAAAAACTAAAGCTAGAAATCAACTTATTTCAGATTTAAGAGAAGAATTTTATCAGATGTGCAAGTTAGTAGACCAGACTCAAAAAAGAGGATATCAACTGGAAGAGTTATTAAATAAAATGTTTGGTCTTTTTGGACTGGATGTATATAAACCATTTAAGTTGCTAGGTGAACAGATAGACGGAGCTTTTAAACATGATGGTGAGAATTATATTTTTGAATCAAAATGGCACGATAAAGAGACAGCTTGTAATGACTTGTATCATTTTGCTTATAAAATTGAAAGTAATTCATTATACCCAAGAGGAGTATTTTTCTCTATAAATGGATACACAGAGGAAGCGTTGAATAGAATAAGTTTTAATAAAAAGGCACAATTAATTTTGTTTGATACAATAGATTTTATAGCTGTTTTCGAAGAAAGGATTACTTTGCCAATATTATTAGATGAAAAAATTAGACATGCTCAAACACGGGCTAAAATCTACGTAAATGCAAATGAGATTTTGAAGTAATATGAAAAATTGGCAAACAAAAAAATTGGGCGAAATTTTCCAAATTGAACGCGGAGGATCACCTCGCCCCATTGAATCATTTTTAACTACAGATGAAAATGGGATAAATTGGATTAAAATTGGCGATACTAAAAATATCACTAAATATATTTATAAAACTGAGGAAAAGATAAAGCCATCTGGTCTCAATAAAACAAGGCTAGTTAAAGAGGGTGATTTTATTTTATCTAATTCCATGAGCTTTGGTCGTCCCTACATAATGAAAACGACAGGTGCCATACACGACGGATGGCTTGTTTTAAGAAAAAAACAATCTGATATTGATAAAGATTTTTTTTATTATTTACTTGGATCCCCTGTGGTATTTGACCAATTTGATAATTTAGCAGCCGGATCAACGGTTAGAAATTTAAACACAAAACTTGTAGCAAGCATCGATGTGTCTTTTCCATCTCTCGTTGAACAAAAACTTATTGTAAAAATTTTGGATAATATTTTTAGGAAGATAGAAAAGGTGAGAGAGAATGCGGAGAGGAATTTGCAAAACTCCCGCGAGCTTTTTGAATCCTATTTGCAGAAATCTTTCTCGAATTCAGGTTGGGATATTAAAAATTTAGGAGATGTTTGTGAAAATCTGGATAGTAAACGTATTCCTGTAACAAAACGCGACAGAGTGAATGGGAATTATCCTTATTATGGTGCATCGGGAATTGTTGATTATGTGAATGATTATATTTTTGATGAAGATTTACTTTTAGTCTCAGAAGATGGTGCAAATCTTCTAGCTCGTACTTATCCTATTGCCTTTTCTATTTTAGGAAAATCTTGGGTGAATAACCATGCTCATGTTTTACGTTTCAAAAAAAGAGAAACTCAAAAATTTTATGAGTATTACTTGAATTCTATTGATTTAGCGTCATATGTTAGTGGGATGGCACAACCAAAGTTAAACCAGGGTACATTAAATTTAATTAAGGTTCCCTCCCCCAGTGTTGAAGAACAACGTGAAATTGTCAAAAAGCTTGATGGGCTTTCGGGGGAGACGAGGAAGCTGGAGGAGATTTATAAGCAGAAGCTTGCGGATTTGGAGGAGTTGAAGAAGTCTGTATTGCAGAAAGCATTTAGCGGAGAGATGTGAAAATCCCTCCCAGTCTCCCTTTTGCGAAAGGGAGGAGGAGACGGTAAATTGTGATACTGGATTCCGGATCAAGTCCGGGATGACAATCTTTAAGAAGTTGCCGGTAAGTTGTGAAATTTAGATGGAATGTGGTATATTTATACTATGAGTAAAGCTATTCATCAAAAAAGAGGAGATACATTGGTTAAAAGTATCGAGAAAAAATATGGATTGGACTTGGGTTACCGGTCTGATGCTCAATTACATACTGTTTTAAAGAAAGAGGGGCTTCCGTCTCTTTCCAAGTTGCTAAAGATGACTCAAAAAAAGTCTCCAAAACATGAATGATCTTGATTTCGTTAAAGATGACGAACTCCGCAAAACGATAGAGGACTCCATAGAATACATATACGCTCTTTATGAACAGTCAAAGGACTCAGGGCAAAAAGAGTTATTTCGGGAAGAGACTTGTAGAGTCATAGTATTATATATTGTGTCAGCCATAGAGGCTATTCTTCTTTATTTTTATAAAGAGCGTAGAGAAAAAATTAAGAGTACAGAATATAAATTTATTGAGACTCTACCATCAGACTTTGAACATTCTGGTAAACCCGGTCTTCCCGTTGTTGTCGCTGTTCAGGAAAAAGTGGAAAAAGCAGAACATCAAATCGGGTTACATGATCTTGTTATGTTTTTTAAAAACAAAAATCTTATACAAGAGAAGACTGTTGAGGATATTCTCGAATTAAATGATGTAAGGAATACATTTCATTTCAGTAAGTCAAGGGTAAAGAAGTGCGACTCAAATCGTGTTGAAGCTGCACTTCAATTACTACTGTGTACTCTTGAACGGGCTCCTGGGGCATTACGAAAGAAAGTAAAATAATTTTATGAATGAAGCGGAGACAAGGGCGGAGCTGATTGATCCATTGTTGAAAGACAGCGGATGGGGAGTTGTTGAGGGATCTAAAATTCTTCGGGAGCATCATTTTACTGATGGGAGAATTCAAACCGGCGGAATACGCGGAAAGCCTGAGATCGCTGACTATATCCTCGTCTATAAAAACCGCAAACTCGCGGTAATTGAAGCCAAAAAAGAAGGCTCTTCTGCTACAGAGGGCGTACATCAGGCGAAGATATACGCGGAGAAACTAAAAATTGACTACACATATTCTACCAATGGCGTGGATATTTATGAGATCGCGATAAAGACAGGGAAGGAGAAATATATTTCTTCTTTCCCTATACCTGAGGACTTATGGAAAAATACATACTCTGATACAAGCGCGTGGAAAGAAAAATTCGCGTCAATCCCCCTGCAAGGATCGCTTGGCAAGAGATATTATCAGGAAATTGCGGTAAATAAGGCTGTTGACGCGATTGCCGAAGAAAAAAAGCGAATTCTTCTCACGCTGGCAACAGGTACCGGAAAAACCGCGATTGCTTTCCAGATCGCATGGAAGCTGTTCCAGACAAGATGGAATCTCTCGCGGAATGGAAAGCGAAGGCCCCGCATTCTTTTTCTCGCGGATAGAAATATTCTGGCGGATCAGGCATTTAACGCCTTTTCAGCGTTTCCTGAAGACGCATTAGTTCGCATTAAACCGTCGGATATAAGAAAAAAAGGCAATGTCCCGACAAATGGCAGCATATTCTTCACTATCTTTCAATCATTTATGAGCGGTCCAAACAATACGCCGTATTACGGGGATTACCCTACGGACTTTTTTGATTTTATCGTTATTGATGAGTGTCACAGAGGCGGAGCCAATGACGAGGGCAACTGGCGGGGAATTTTGGAATATTTTTCTCCTGCGGTACAACTCGGTCTTACGGCAACGCCAAAGAGGAAAGATAACGTGGATACATATAAGTATTTTGGAGAACCTCTTTATAAATACTCCCTCAAAGAGGGCGTGAATGACGGTTTCTTAACGCCTTTTAAAGTAAAGCGGGTAAAAACAACGCTCGATGATTATGTCTATACTTCTGATGACAATGTAATTGAAGGAGAAATTGAAGAAGGAAAAATATATACAGAACCGGAGTTCAATAGAACCATTGAGATTGTTGAGCGGGAGAGAAAAAGAGTTAGAATAATTCTCGGAGAAATAAATCAAAAGGAAAAAACAATTATCTTCTGCACGAATCAGGGTCATGCTTTATTGGTCCGGGATTTGATAAACCAAAATAAAAAAAGTTATGACCCGAACTATTGTGTACGCGTTACCGCGAATGACGGCCTTCGCGGGGAGCAGTATTTGCGGGAGTTCCAGGATAATGAAAAAACAATTCCCACAATTTTGACAACATCGCAAAAGTTATCAACAGGAGTTGACGCGCGTAACGTCCGTAATATTGTCCTCATGCGTCCGGTTAATTCAATGATTGAATTCAAGCAAATTATAGGGAGAGGGACACGGCTTTTTGATGGAAAAGAATTCTTTACGATAATTGATTTTGTTGACGCGTATAAACATTTTTCTGATCCGGAATGGGACGGAGAGCCGATTGATGAAACGACGGAAAAACCGGAACCATATCCGGTTAATAAACCTCCTACTTTCGTTGCATCTGAGCCGCTACCATCGACAGGTTGCCCAGAACCGGAGAAACGAAAAATAAAAATTAAATTGAGAGATGGCAAAGAAAGAGAAATTCAACATATAATTTCTACGTCTTATTGGAACGCTGACGGTAAGCCTATTTCTGCTGAGGAATTTATGCATAACATATTCGGTGAACTTCCTGAATTTTTTAATAGCGAAGAGGAACTTCGGAAAATTTGGTCAAATCCGGTAACCCGAAAAGCACTTTTAGATAAAATTTCCGAGCATGGATATGGAATTGAACAACTGGAATCATTGCAAAAATTAATAGATGCGGAAGATAGTGATTTATTTGATGTGCTCGCATATATTTCTTTTGCTACTCCGCCGATTTCCAGAAAAGAACGCGTTGACGGGGCAAGAGATGCTATTTTTGAGAGATTAAACGAAAAAGAGAAAGGGTTCTTGAAATTTGTACTTTCGAAGTATATAAAAAAAGGCGTAGATGAATTGGACGAGGAAAAATTGCCACAGCTTCTAAATCTCAAGTATCACGCGATAGCAGACGCAGAAAAAGAACTGGGCGGCGTTGATAGAATTCGCTCCACATTCTTCGAATTCCAAAAAAATCTCTACGCGAATTATCTCTAATAATAATTTAGGCTGCCTCCTATTGTTCCTGTAAATTAAACAACAGCACAAATTCACCTTTTGGAGCTGTCTTCTGAAAATGTAAAATAGCTTGTGAAATTTTTTCTCTCCGGATTTCCTCATGTATTTTTGTCAATTCACGGCACAGTACAATCTCAATATCACCAAATATCTCCTTCACTTCCTCAAGATTTCTTATTAACTTATGCGGCGCGACAAAAAAAATAATTGTTGATTTAATAAATTCCTGTGACTTTTTAGTGTTTTCAAAAAAAGTTCTTCGATGACCTGATTTATGAGGCGGATAACCTAAAAAAATAAATTTATCTGTTGGCAATCCGGACGCTGTAAGCGCAGTCGTTACAGAAGATGCGCCGGGAACAACTTCTATTTTGACACCCATTTTTATACACTCACGGATCAACTTAAAACCCGGATCCGATATTGCCGGCGTACCGGCATCGGATATAAGAGCTACTTTTTGTTCGCTTTGCAGCAAAGATACAATCTCAGGAATCCTGCGAAATTCAATTTGGTCATAATATGAAAGCAATTTAGGCTTATGCTTTTTACCGTTATCGTTTTGCGTCAAGTTATTATACAAACCGCTCATTTGCTCAAGCAGTATGCCCGCCCTTCTTGTATCCTCGCAAGCAATAACATCGGCCTCAAAAAGCGCTTTGATCGCGCGTATTGTAATGTCCTGCAAATTTCCTATTGGTGTTGATACTATGTACAAAATGCCCATGACAAACTTCTATATTATACACTTTTTTATCGATGAAATATAAAATTAGAATTTCCTTACGAGGCCTATGACTCTTCCCTGAATACGCAGGCTTTTTGGATATATTGGCTCCATTTGTGAATTTGCCGGTCTTAAAGTAACCCGACCGTCCTCCAAATAAAATTTTTTTAGTGTTGCCAGATTATCATCTACAAGCGCGACAACAATTTCACCATTTTTTGCCTGGCTGACTCGTTCGATGACTACAAAGTCTCCGTCAAGAATTCCATCTTCAATCATTGACTCACCCTTAACCTGAAGCACAAAAGCTGTTTTGGTGCCGGAAATCATAGAGGCCGAAATTTGGAAAGTTGCGTTCGCATCAGTATGCGGTTCCAAAGGTTTACCGGCAGCTATATACCCCATAAGCGGTAATTCCATTGAGGGCTCAACTCCTAAAAAAGTATGGAGAATATTATCATCTTTGATCTTTAAAACTCTTGCATTTCCGTCAACCTTTTGTACATATCCTTTATCTACAAGGCTGCGTATAATTACATGTATCGTAGAGACGCTTTTATGTCCGGTAGCTTTAGCTATTTCAACCAACGTAGGAGAATATCCGTATTTATTTTGGAATTGCGCAAGAAACTCTAATA
>JAHIGH010000054.1 GCA_018900295.1 Patescibacteria group bacterium
CAACTTTATCACGGGGTTTTTGTGAAAGCTCCGTTTCAAAAACATCCTGCCCAACCTCTATGGTAGAAGCGCTCTGATTATCTGATTGTTGCGCAAAAGCCGGAGATTTACCCGCAAAAATCGGATACGTATCCGCGAGGAAAGGCGCGATAAGGATACCCACGGAAAGCACTCCCATCGTGGCTAAATGCAAAAAAGGCCGGTTATATCGGCCCCTCTTCATTATAAAAAATTTAACAAGATAATTCTTGCCCTTTTCAAAACGTACAGAAAAAAGCACAATTTTTCGACGAATATAATAAAAAAGAAAAAAAACAAACTCCCTTATCTCTCCTTTTTTCATCTATATAGAAATCTCCTGATAATAAATTAACAAATTCACTCAAAATTGTCAAACGCGGTTACGAAGTGCCAAAAATAACAAATTACCAAGCAGAAACACACCTTAATTGCCAACTCTAATTTTCCTTACCCGCCTAAAGTCGCTCTTCGAGCCGCGCTACGAATAGTAGGTAAGGCGAGAAGTAAGACTGGGAGGGTCACGCTTTTCCCAGATTTTCAAGAAATGACTCATTCGTTTCAGTCTTAGAAAGCCTCTCAATCAAAATACTTGTACGCTCATCCGGAGCAAGCATGTCCATCATGCGTCTCATTGTAACAATTTTTTTATATGCGGCTTCTGACAAAATCCGCTCTTCGCCTCGCGTTCCTGATTTCTCTATGCTTATAGCCGGATAAATGCGCCGCTCTGCGAAAACACGAACCAGATGTAATTCCATATTTCCTGTCCCTTTAAATTCCTCGTAAATAAGATCATCCATGCGTGAACCTGTCTCAATCAATGCTGTTCCGATAATTGTAAGCGACCCGCCCTCCTTACAATTTCGCGCTGCTCCAAAAAATCGCTTTGCCGGATATAAAGCTGCCGGATCAAATCCTCCGGAAAGCGTACGCCCGGATGGATCAACTGAAAGATTGTAAGCTCGTGCCAGGCGGGTAATCGAATCAAGTAAAATAATAACGTCTTTCCCAAGCTCCACCATTCTTTTTGCGCGTTCAAGAGTTATCTCGGCAACCCTCGTCTGATTCTCAGGAGGCTCATCAAAATTTGATGCCACAACCTCTCCATGCACAGACATGCTTATGTCTGTAACCTCTTCAGGTCGTTCCCCTATTAAAGCGGCCATCAGATGCGCCTTTGGAAAATTCTTCGATATACCCGCTGCGATATCCTTAAGTATAGTTGTCTTCCCGGCCTTCGGCGGTGAAACGATCATTCCCCGTTGTCCAAAACCAATTGGCGCGATAAAATCTATCATACGCGTCGACAAAGGAACCTTGCCTGTTGCCAGGACAACCTGTCTATCGGGATAAATTGGAGTTAAATCATCAAAATAAGGCCTGCGGAGCGAATCATCAGCCGGAATTCCATTCACCTTCTCGACTTTAAGTAAACCAAAATACCGCTCTGTGTCTTTAGGAGGCCGCGCCAAGCCTTCCACTTCATCGCCCGGCCTGAGCATAAATCGCCTGATTTGCGACTGCGAGATATAAATATCCCGCACTGAAGGAATAAATTTTGGCCGCAAAAAACCATGGCCTTCAATTTGTATATCCAAAAATCCACGGACTGAATCCGTCGGAGTTGCGCTAGGGGCGTTAGCCGCATTGAAGCCTGTACCGACTGGTACAGGGCTTCGCCCGGTATTAAACGGTACGGGATTTGACACGGACGCTGCAGGAACCGAAGACGACTTGCTCTCAACATTCTTTACAAAAGTACCGGAAGGAGGCTTCCCTACAAAATCATTAACAGACGTCGCTGTTTTTCTATAAACCATAAGAATAGTTGCTTTTTGTGAAATAAAACATTTAAAAAATTAAATATTAGAATGCATGTACTCTGTAGGAAACAAATTTACCGAAGCTTGACTTTATAAAGCTAATGACAATTACATCACACTCCTGCCAATTTGTCAATAGTCAGTCTTTTAAAATCCCTAATCTATCAAACGCGGGATATTTATATTCTTCAAATCAAAGCCATTTATGAACATAGTCCCAACCACGCTAACAATAAAATACGCCAAAAACGAAATAACAAGTCCGGCAATCGCTGCTATGATCACCGATCTTGCCTGCTCAACCTTACCCTTATCCCCTCCCGACATGATCCATCGAATTCCCCCCAAAATCAAAAAAATAACTGACAATATTATTGCGATGATGATCAAAATCTGAACAATATTCCCGATAATATTAGGCTTCTCCGTAAAATTAAAACAAAGGCTTTCAAAACCCGCGGGACAAGGACTTTGTGCGTAAACAAAAAATAAAGAAGGAAGCAAAAAAAACTCTACAACGAAGACAAAAAATAGAGCAATAAAACTTTTCATTCCATAACTATCTTAAATAAGAACAATCTCCCCTGTCAAGGCCTCAATACGTAAGTGCTCACTGGACATAGTTTCCCAATGCAACAAAATCCCTCCTAGCCTCCCTTTAATAAAGGGAGGGATTCCCTCCTTTACTAAAGGAGGGTTAGGGTGGATTTTTCCAGGCATGAACTATTAAATTGATGGTACCC
>JAHIGH010000055.1 GCA_018900295.1 Patescibacteria group bacterium
CAAATACCACTCCGCGTTCTCGACATAATCTTGCCCCTATTTAAAGTAAATCTTTGCAGTACCTGAACCTCCGCATACGTCGGAACTTTCTTTTCTTTACAGTAATAACATTCATGCGGTACTGTTACAACTCTTCTTCTTCTGTTTATTCTTTTTTTCTCTGCCATATTTTAAAAAGGTATATCATCCGGTGAAACTTCCTCATTTTTATTCCCTTCCTCTTCCTTCACTGCCTCTTTTACCGACTCTTCTTCTTTCTTATGCTTAGCTGTCGCTTTCACAGGCTTTTGCTCCTTCTCACCCGCCGAAGAATCTCGTCCTGAGCCTGTCGAAGGATTAGCCGCGCTTGCGCCAGCCGCGAAGCCTTTACTATCAAGCATTATCATATCATCCATAATAATTTCTGTCTTGGACTTCTGCTGACCATCTTGTCCTGTCCAGGATCTTGTAGTTAATCTACCCTCAATATATACTCTTTTTCCCTTGGAAAGATATTGACTGCAAATTTCAGCCAACTTTCTCCAAGCGACTATATTATGAAATTCTACCTCTTCCCTTTTTTCTCCCGTATCTGTTGTCCAGGTTCTATTAGTCGCTATCCCAAAACCACAAACAGCTGCTCCGTTCGGTGTATACCGTAACTCCGGATCTCTGGTCAATCTCCCTATCAACTGTGCTCTGTTCAAACTCCTCGCCATAATCGCTCCTTTCAGTCGCTCAAATCCAAAAATCAAAATTAAAAAGTCAAAAGCACAACTCAAAAATAAAAAGTAATAAAATTTTGAATTTTGACTTATTTAGTTCTTAATAATAAGTGTCTCAAAATACTGTCATTTATCAAGAGCTTCTGCTCAAATCCCGCTGGAATAGTCTCCGGCGAAGACGGATCTGTCTCAAGCTTTAATAAAATGTAATAACCGGCTGCTTCTTTTTTAATAGTATATGCTAGTGGCTTCTGTCCCCACTCCTCTTCTTTCGCGATCTTCATTCCCTTAAGACTGGTCTTAACCACATCAATCAATTTCTTTCTCTCCATATCTTTAAGGGACGGACGTAAAACAACTACCAAGTCATAACTTCTCATGTTTGTTATTGTATCACAGGCGCAAGATTATTCTCAAGAGCCTATCTTAAATTCTACCACATCTCCATCCTGCATGATATAATCCCGCCCTTCCTGCCTCGCCTTCCCCACCTCGCGAGCTTTCTTCCACCCCCCAACCTCTACAAAATCCTTATAATTCACCACTTCAGCTTTTATGAACTTCTTAATAAAATCCGTGTGTATCTCCCCTGCCGCTATTTGCGCGCTGGTATCCTTCTTTATAGTCCATGCCCGCACCTCCTTTTCTCCTGCTGTCAAAAAAGAAATTAAACCAAGTGTCTCATATGACTTTTCAATCAATCGTTCCAAGCCTGATTGAGTAAGTCCCAAACCCTTCAAATATTCCTTTTGCTCCTCCTCTGAAAGTTCCGATAATTCCGACTCTATCTTTGCGCATATCACGACAAATTTATCCTCCGGATATTTAAGAAACTCAGAATATTTTTTAATAATTTTAGTGATGCCATCCGGTGAATAATCTTTCTCATCAACATTGAGCACAACCACTTCAGACTTATTGGATAAAAGGAACAAATCCACTGTTGAATCTATCTCTTCATTAGTAAGCACTACCTCTCTCGCTGCGTCTCCTTGATTTAATGCTTTATATAATTTCTCCACTGCCAATTTTTTAACAGGATCTGTTTTCACCGCTTTGCTATCCCGCTGCTTCGAAAGTGTCTGCAAATCCGCAAGCATCAATTCCATTTTAATTGTATTATAATCGCTTTCAGGATCTATACTCCCCTCACGCACAACATCTTCATCAGTAAAAGCCCGTACAACCTGACAAATAACCTTCACTTCCCGTATGTGCGAAAGAAATTTATTCCCCAGTCCCGCCCCCTCACTCGCCCCCTTAACAAGCCCCGCGATATCCACAAACTCAATCATCGCCGGCTTAATTGGAGGATAGGCGGGTAACGCGAGCTGGGGAGCCCCATCGAGCGCCCGCAGCGAAAACGAGGACGTCGGATGGGGCAAGCGAGCGGCAGGACCCGCCGACTCTAAAACAACTATCTCCGCCAATTTCCGAAGACGTTCATCCGGCACCGCCACCACTCCTACATTCGGTTCTATTGTCGCGAAAGGATAATTCGCCGCCAAAGCCAACTGCTTCTTCAACAACGCGTTAAAAAGAGTACTTTTCCCTACGTTTGGTAAACCTACAATTCCTACTGATAGGTTCATATCCTAAGTTTCCTTCCTAAATAATTGACTTTATGTTTCATTTTTGGTACTATTATTATTATCACGATGACTGGATAGGCCTAAGGTTTCGACCGACCGCCGATGCCAGTCTTTTTTTGTTCCAAAGAGTCCCGTAACAGATCATAACTGCCACCCTCCGGGTGATCCGGTTCTGCACCCCTTCTCTCACCAGCCCCCACCTTCCATTTTATCTGACATTATATATCCTATTTCCCCCTCCCCGGGCTGCAATCAACTTTATGATTTACGATTTACATCTGAGACGACAACAGTGTCTCAGAAAGAGCCTCGCCTATCAATTGCTCCAAAAGTGAATAATCTCCTTCGTCTGCTTTCCGCATTGCAGTAATATATTGCTTCCTGTCAACTTCTTTCTCCGCTTTGAGTTCAATTGGCGGCAAATTTAATTTCAAGAGAATAAGAATCGTAAGCATGCGTGCAGTCCTGCCGTTATAATCTTGAAACGGATGTATAAAGACGAACCGATATTGAAACCATGCAAGAAGTGTCACAACTTCGATAATATACTCTTCTTTCGCTTTTGAAGGCAAATATTTTAATCGTTCTATTAAATCCTTACAAAGATTTGCCATGAGCTCAGGCACTTGAAAATATTGCGGTGCTTCCTTATCGGAAAATGTGACTTGTATTTTTCGATATTTCCCCGCCCACTGTGGAAAAATCCATCCAAAGGAAACTTCGTGCAGTTTACGGATAAGTTCAGGTGTAATAGAAGTATATTTATCTTTTCCAACAATACTACTTATATATTCCAATCCTTTTTTTATTCCTTCAATTTCAAATTTGAGCAGCTTTGAACGTGAAATAATACCAAATGCTGTATCTTTATATGAAGTAGCACCTTTAGGTTTTGTGGATGAATTTTTCATTCATTACTTGAATAAAGCAGAAACCATTTTACGTGTTATTGATTCCCCTTCCAGCTTAGTTGTTCGGAAAATAATTTCCGGCATAAAAGTACGAAGAACATCCAGCACATTACGCTTTTTCCTTGCTATGCGATAATTCTTATATGCTTTTACTAATTTTGTCCGATCTCTTTTTCCCATAAATGGAGTATAGTACTATCTCTTTTTTATAGCAAGATTCATTATTTATCTCTCTCAGCTATAATCCCTTCACATAACTGACACACTCCGGGGATATGACTCTGCGCCCCTTCTCTCACCAACTCCCACCTCCCACATCAACCATCCCGCACGAAAGATAGTATTTATACAGGATCAAATCTCGGTAACTACATCTTCAAAAGTTCCAACACTTTATACAAAATGACTCCCGGCCAAAAAATGGCTTTAAAAATTCCGATAAAACCATCTAGAAATGATGTTGAGTGCTGTAAAAAATATACCAGAGCGCCCAATATTCCCAATCCGTAAATAGCACCGCTACCTGCTTGATTTTTCATCTATCTCATCCACCTTCTCTTTTCTATTTATAATAAACTTAATTTAATTCTAACATAAACCATTTTATTCCTTCTTTCGATAAAGATTATTTATCATCAATCAGTTTGTTATTATAAAAATCCACTCTTCCTAAAAATAATATTTCTATAACTGGATCTGAAGTCCAAGGCTTACCTTGAGATTGCAATTGACAATCACACACTCTTATCCCTTGCCAATATGATTTATATACATTGTTTTGCGTTTCTTGATCCATCATACCAATTCGATGACAAAAATCTATCCAACCAGTATCGTGTGTGGAGTATATATAATCATCTACTGAGAAAACCTTTTTTAGTAATCTATCTTTAATATGCTCCTGATGTTTTTGTTTATACTTAACCGCCTCTTGATATGAAGGCAAAAGATAAATCGCCTCTAGCCTTGAAGGATAAATTTTATAATAATATCCTCGTGATAGTTCAAGATTATATTCAGTTCGATATTTCCATATCAAATTTGCATGAAAAAGGCTAACAAACCCTCCAGCCCTTGGATTTGGCAAGAATGAAAGGTTATCATTTTCTGGAAAAACTGAGGCAGAGTTTAGACTGCCAACATTGAAATTGTTAAATATTACTGGATTATTAATATCAATCCATATATAAAATTCTTTTTTTGTATTACCTGTAGAGTAATTATTCATAAACAACCCCTGGCAACCCCCGGAGTTGAATAGCTTCCAACCTAAGGATTACCTTTTACAATTCCTCCAACTTTCACTTTATCTAAGTTTTGCATACTCTATTTCCCGCACCCCACCCTCCGGGTGTCAATCTTGGTTTCGCTTCAAACTTTTATGTGAATAAATTACGGATAATCCTCCCATCTATCAACAATCGGCTTACATCTTCGCACCCTCTTTATACCCTTTATAATCCCTTTTACAGCACCGTATTTTTTAACTGCAAGTATCATATAATTAGAACATGATGGATAATATAAACACTTACGTTTACTGTGTCTAGGGTAGTATTTTTGATAAAAGGCAATTAGGATTATAGAAATAAAGCTTACAGTTTTACTTAAATTTGATAGCAGTGCCATAGCCATGTACTTCAAATGATCTGGTTGTCGTTCCGCATCCTTGATTAACTATATCTCTATAATTAAACCTCACTCCTATTATCGCATCAGCTCCTAATTCTTTTGCTTTTTCTTTTAATAATTCTTTGACTTTTGGATAACCTTCACTCGGATTTTCTGTTTTGAATATGCCATTTTTTGCACTACCAAAAGCAAAAACAACATCAATAATCTCATATTTTTTATCTACTATATCAGATGTTGTGATAATCATTTTTCATCACCGCCCTTATAAGAAAAGTTTTCAATACTAAGTCGTCATTATCATTTCTGCGACCATGTGGTGTAGTAGCTATAATAAAAATTATTCGTCTTATATTTCTTTCCTTATCTCCAAATCAAAAAATCCTCAGTTATCCAACCATAAGTATTTTTTGTTCTTTTATCGTTTGTTTGAACCGCATAAAATATAAAATCAAGTTCTTTATTATAGTATTTATTAAAAGCCCACCCTAAAGTACCACACTGTACTCTATCCCTTAAACGTGCTCCTCCTGCTGCATCGGTTGGCTTATCCCACAAAGCTACTTCGCTTCCACCTTCACAGCTAAAAACAAAATTTCTGTCCATTGTCTCTTCAGAAAAACCTGGATATTCCTGTATAGCGTGCTGAGTCGATTTATTCTCCGGTGCTTCTTTCGTAGGAGTTAGTGTAGGTTCAGGATTTATAGTCAATTGTGCCCCTGAATTAGAACCTTCAGAAATTGCCTTTGCTTCATCAAGAGTTTTCTGAGCACTTTCTAACTCATCTTTAACTCGCTTCCTCATTTCTTCAAACTCTGCTTGTTTTGCTTGTATTGTAGGATTAACTATATTTTCGCTTTTAATAACTGTTTTATCACCTGATGAACCACCAGTAATAAATACTATTGCTATTATTACAACTACAATCAAAACAGCAACCGCTTTTTTATTTAATTTCTTTTTTTCTTCCATATTTATCTACAAAGCGTCTCGCAAGGAACGCCGTCTTTATCTCCATCTAACCTGCTTACTCCACAACTATTTAAATAAAATTGCGCTTCTGCACAACTTGTCATTTGACCACATTTGGTTTTACCGGAGCAAGTAAATCCCCCGCCTAAGCCAACAGAATTTGAATTAGAAGTTGATGTACTTGTAGGAACAATATATTGCTTTGTAGGTGCAATATAAACCGGATTAGAATTTGTCTTTAATATTGGCTTCTTTGTTGGCGTAATATTCAAGGGACATGACCCCCATAATCCAAAATTATGTTCACGCGCGTATTCTTCAAAATTATTAAACTTATTAAGCATTTTTGTTGGATATTGCTTATAACTAAAAGCATAACCTTGCTTGACCATTTCACCATTTACAAAAGTACGAACACTATCTGGCAAATAAACATATCGCAAAAGTCTTTCATATTTATCGCGATTGCCCTGTGTAATTTTTTCATCAACCAAAATAACGGACTTTCCCTGCACAAAACTTTTCATCTTATTTGCCGCTTCTTTAGCAAAGCATTGCACTGACTTTCTCGGATCAACACTTTCCGGCGTATCAATGCCCAATAGCCTCACTACTTCTTTATTACCCCGAACATCTACCTGAATAGTATCGCCATCAATCACATTAAGCACTTTAAAAACTTGCTCAGCATACACAGAAGTGACTGCAAAAGAAAAAATACCCACAATCAATAAAATAATGAAAAATATCTTGTTCATAATAATATACACAAAATAAGACTTATCGTCTCTGGATATATAGTCTTTATTTTAAGATGATTGTACCATGGATGAGATAAAAAAACAATTTGGGAAGCACCTTAGAAAACTGAGACAGGAAAAAAAATTAACGCAAGAAGAACTGGCAGACAAGGCCGATATGCACTCTACTTATATTGGCCAAATAGAAAGAGGAAAAAGAAATCCGTCACTTATAAACTTATATAAACTCACAAAAGCACTAAAAATATCCGGCGGGCACCTTCTCCCCTTCTAATCAATACCCAACTTACTCTGTGTTAATTTCGTAGTTAATCTTGAATATTAGCTTTATAAATTAAAGCCTCGCAAGGTCGAACCTTGCAAGGATAAAAAAAATTTGAAGCATCAATAAAAGCATACGTCTTTTTCCCTATTTGCTTTTTCTTCATATAAATAAGATAAAGAGATTAATTATAACAAAAAGCGCAGAACTAATCAGGGTTGTTTATTCAACCTAATCTTCATAATGAAAATTGGTGAGCAGCCAATGGAGGAGTTGACAAATAATGTAAAATTTGTTTACATATAAACATGATAAAAAGGAGTTCTGAAGGTTTTACATTAATAGAGCTTTTAATTGTAATAGCAATTATAGGAGTATTAGCAGCAGGATTGCTTGCAGTAGTTGATCCTCTGACTCAAATGGCCAAAGGACGTGACTCAGGTAGGAGATCAGACGCTAAACAACTTGTTGATGCCGTTGAAAGATATAAAATTTACTATGGGGTATATCCTGATTCAACTTGTTGGTGGTGCAGTTCAAGAAGCGGCACAAATTGGTTACCGGTTCTGTTGGGTTCAAAAGAAATTAAAAAACTTCCTATGGATCCAAAAAATACAGCATCACCTGAGCTTACATATTATTATACGAGTAATGGTGCAGATTATTGTATACAGATAGGTTTTGAAATTAATGTGGCAAGTGATCCAGATTACAGAGGTTATTGGAACTCAACATGGAAGTTGAGATATGGGCCATACGGTGCAAGCGGTGGCTTGTGCGGGTCGAGATGAAATTTTAGATTTTAGACACTTTTAGACACACCCGATCTGTCTTACGTTGACACCTAAGGATTAATACAGGAGTTGCCAAGGCTTTTATTGTTCGAGACTGAAAGCCGGGAACTATCAGAGTTGAAGACTTCCCTGCCTGCCGGCAGACAGGTTGCTTACGCTCAAAGAATAACTCCTTTGATATCATTCTTACTTCTACAAATTAGTACGTAAAGCGTAATTTTTCAAATAATTCTTGCAGCTCTGTGGATAATTCCGGTTGGATTGTTATACCCCTCTGCTTTCAAAATGCGAAAATATAATACCTAACCCTCCTTCGCTAAAGCTACGGAAGGGCACGGCGATACTTTGACTTGTGCCTTCGAAGCCTATAAGGCGAAAAGGCAAAGCTACGGAGGTATATGCCAATTATTTGCAAATTCAAAGCGGAGTGGTATACTATGTTTCCGGTAATTTTATTTTAATCTCGAAGGAAAAATGTCGTGTTGTGTTCTGACCATCCCAACCGACAAATTCATACTCAAGATTATAACAAGAAGCTCACAAAAACGAAATAAAAGAATTTTGATACTATACTCTACTATACTCTCGCAAACACGGTACAATATCTGTCACCATAACAATAGCCTCGCAAGGTCGAACCTTGCAAGGCTAGTGTAGATACTTTTTAAAAAATTCTACCGTATTCCCCATCGCTTCATCAAAAATTCCGCCTACAAAATTATGTCCGCCTGATACATACTCATTGAGTTCATGATCTATCGAAGTATTATCCAGTAAATTATTTAAATTCCTGCTATAACGGATATCAACTACCGTGTCATCCACCGCGTGATTCAAAGAAATTGCGCCCTTTATTCCACTTAAATAATTTGTCATGGGAACCTGTTTCCAAAAAGAAGAATTTGGGTCAAATTGACCGTATCTATCAAACATCCCGCTTCTTCTTTTTCTGCTTGGCGAGTCAGATGGTGACCGCTGATAAGAATTATCTTCAATTCTAAATTCCGAAAAATCCTCATACGTATAGACCGCTCCGGCCCAAATTACTATCGCCGGAATTTCGGGCCGCACCGCCAATGCTCGGGCGATAACATTTCCCGCCATTGAATGCCCCCACAACCCGACAGCGCCCGGATTGATAAAATCCAAATTCTGCAAAGCAGCTCTCGCGTTAAGAGTATCAACAATATAATCTCCGGAATAATATCCTCCACCAGGCTCCCCTTCCGAATCTCCATGTCCGCGAAGATCAATTTTAAAAATCACAAATCCCGATCGCGCCAAATAATCAACATACGAGGCATAGTTTACAAAAGTCTGATAATTCTGTGGCAGAATATAGCCGTGAACAAAAACAATTGCCGGCCAACCATCCTTAGGCTTCTCTCCTATCGGAACTGTCAATTGCCCATAAATTTTTAACCCATCCGAATTATAACTCGTGAGATAACTCGTATAACTTCCATTTTGTGACAATTGCCCCATCTCCCCCAAAAAACTCTCATAACTACGCGAGCGCAGATACGGAATTGTAATCTCCTGGAAAGGAAAAGACGTGGGACTGATCTTCCTTTCTACATCCGGACTCAAACCCATATTTTCTGCTGTTTTTTTCAATCCATCTTTATAAATTGGAAGATAAATCGTTCCAAAAACAAAAAAGTTAAATGCCAAAAGCGCGCCCAAAAGCAATAAAATTTTATTTCTTCTCTGAGACTTGGTTAATGCTTTTGGCTCCCTGACAAAGCCGGACCTAATTTTTTCTTCCATGAATTTATATTCTACCAAAAAATTTAAAATTAGTATCTGCTTTGAACATCTAGCCTCGCAGAATTGGACATTGCAAGACTAAACTTTAACTTTCTATAATCAATTGATTCATGCTAGAATAAATTATGGAGCTTTCAACTCAAACAAAAAACAATTTCTGGAAAACACCGCTTGTAATTTTTCTCGCGATTATTTTCTTTCCTTTCTTCTTCACCTATTGGGTGTACCAACGCGATTGGAACCCTAAAGCAAAATTTGGATTCATGCTCGGATTTTGGTTACTGATAGTGATAGCGCTGGTTACAAATTTTCCGCGAGAAGAATTAATAACCACTCCAAAAAATACTATCTCTATAACCCCGCAGCCTGCATCGCAAACACCTACAATACATGCACAAAACATTTTCCCCACGCCGGCAATTTCCATCAACTATCTTAATTTTGATAAAAACCGCGGGAACAATTACTTTTCAGCCAAATACGCGAAAGAGTATATGGACTTTGCAAATAAATCAGCCCCGGGAGCCATAAAAAATGTTTACCTCAAATTTTTGCCTGTTGACCCCGCGGGTATGACAGAAGAAGAATACAAAAAAAATATCTCAGAAACTTATATTACAGTCGATGTCAATCCGTTCTACTGGAATATCACAGATAAATCTACTAAAATCAAACTTATTACAGCAGCTATTAACGAATTAAAAAATACCTTTTCAGGACTTCCCCATATCACCATCACTGACGGCGCAAAAACCCTCGCCACAGCCTCCCTCCCCTCCCTCACCGCCGATCC
>JAHIGH010000056.1 GCA_018900295.1 Patescibacteria group bacterium
AAATGCTTATCCCGCCAAAATACATATTAACATCAAAAATCTCCAAGCTCCTTTCACAAATAGAAGCGGCAAGATCTGTTATTGAATCGGTTGCCATACCTCAAGAAGTCGAGCTCAACATCCGCAGACACTCAACATTAAGAAGCTCATTATACTCCGCGCGGATTGAAGGAAATCCTCTTACCCTGGATAACATAGGAGGAAGATCATCAAAAGACCGAAAGAAAATTGAGGTATTCAATATACTTAGAGCTTTAAATATTCTGGCAAAACGCACGGAGAAAAATATCGATGCGAAAGATATTCTTCAACTTCATAATATTGTTATGGATGGATTGAGTCCTGAAAAAGGAATATTTCGAAAAGAAGTTAGCGCGATTTTCAATGCTTCCGGTATGGCAATTTATATGCCCCCGCCCCCGAGTATGGTTGCGGGATATATTGAGCGCTTACTCAAATTTATCAACAGCCAACAAGAGCAATTCATTCCTATCCGGGCGAGTCTTACTCACTACATGTTTGAAAAAATTCATCCTTTTTTAGACGGAAATGGACGCGTCGGACGCCTTCTTTTGCAAGAAGTACTCTACAAAAATAAATATGGCATGAAAGGACTTTTGACAATTGAGCAATATTTAGATCAACACAGAAGCATCTATTATCGAATGCTCGAAAATACGGAAAAAGATGTGACGGATTATGTTGAATTTATGTTGGAGGCAATAGTCTATACTTCGGAACAGGCCGGGAAATTAGTTTTGGAAAAAAAAGATGGTAGCGGAGAAGACTGCCTTCTTCCCCGTCGCGCTGAGATATTAAATATTATAAAAGACCACAAGGTAATTTCATTTGATCAGATACATAGGCGCTTCATGGCTGTGAATGAAAGGACGCTTAGATATGACCTGAAGAAATTGAAAGATTCGGGATTTATCCGCAAACTCGGCAATACAAACGGAGCGTATTACGAAATAAAAGAATATACCCCTACGCTTTAAAAATACAAAGGTATAATACCTAACGAAGCTTTGAATTGGAAATAGTTTAGTTGTTAAACACAATATAATGCTGTCTTTAAAAGCTACGGAGGTATACACCAAATTTTTGTAAATTCAAAGTGTAGTGGTATAAACCATGCTATACTTATTTTAGTCCTTTATATGAAGAACTTTATTCTCTCCTTTCTACAATTATTTTTGTTTTTGTATCTTTACTTTTCCGGAACTATCTTTATTTTCAGTATTCCATTTGTTATGATTCAAATCTTAAGCATACTGCTTGTTTTTTGGGCTTTTTTGATAAAGCGCCTACACAAGCGCCCTGCTTCCTCGCGCGCTCCCCGCGGTGTTTATTTAGTTACCAGCGGTCCGTATGAAATCGTGCGTCATCCGATCTATGTTGGGTTATTGCTTTTTGTCCTGAGTTACGCTCCGGGATATAATACTATTTTTCAGTATTTGGCTTTTTTGCTTTTACTAATTCTTACACTCTTACGGATCCACCGCGATGAAAAATTAACAGAGTCTTATTTCAAACATGAGTACAGTGTGTATAAAAAGAACACCAAGCGGCTAATCCCCTATGTTTATTAAGGCTTAAAAGAATCCTTTATAAATTATTTACATCATTCTTACTCATTCTCAACACTTACTCTTACATAGAAGTATTACTCTACGTTTAGATAAGTTTTAGAGCAAATGATTAAATTAAACAAAAGACAAACCCGTCCGCGTGCTTGAAGAAATAATGAGAACAATAAGCATAGATCGGCGGGAATTGTCTTTTTGCGCCCTATTGCAGTTTAAAAAGGGAAGACATCAGAAGATTTTAAATCCAACGCTTTAATGATTTTATATAGTTTTTCAATGCTAGGATTTGCCAATCCTTTCTCAATTTTTCCGTAGTAGCTCCTATTAACTCCTGCTATTGCTGCTACATCCACTTGTTTTAGTTTTTTCTGTTTTCGAGCCCTTTGTATGTCTTCTCCTATTGCCTTTCGGATACCAGAAGTGAAGTAAAAGCTTGCCATACACAGGTATTTTCGATGAAATGAATAAAGATTGTGATGATATAATGTGCAAATAGCCTCAGGACTAGGCTTGATTTTTATTTAATTAATAGTATATAATAAGCTCATAGTATTATGAGGAGGTATAACCTATAGTACTGTGCCTTATATAGACGAACTCTATGACCTAGACTCTGAATAAACTCTCTGTTTATAACGAGAGTTTTTTTAAATAAAGACAAAAATTAAAATTTAGATGAAATTAAATACAATATCAATTATAGTTCCTGTACGGAACGAGCAGGGCAACATACAACTTTTGGTTGACCGCATAGAGAAAACTGCTGTTTTGAATAGCCTTACTTACGAAGTTGTCTTTATTGATGACCATTCTACGGATAAAACGCAGGAGATAATCAAAACTCTTGCAAACCAGCTACCTATTTCTTTATTCCTAAAAAAAGGCAAACGAGGGAAAGCGCAGTCACTTATAGAAGGGTTCAAGTTTGCCAAATACGACACAATCTGCATGATTGACGCAGATTTGCAGTATCCACCTGAAGCAATACCTGAAATGCTTAAAAAGCTGGACGAATTCGATATTGTAGTGGCTAATCGAAAAACCCGACACGTATCTACTACACGCAAATACTTGAGCCAACTATATACATTTATTTTTGGGAAAATGCTTTTAGGATTATCTGTAGATGTTCAGTCGGGTCTCAAGGTTTTTAATAAACAAGTACTACGCAACCTTCATTTAAACCCAACTCCCTGGGGTTTCGATTATGAATTCCTCTATAAAGCAAAGAGAATGCGGTGGCAGATTGGTCAAGTTGACATAGTTTTTAATGAAAGACTCTACGGGTTTAGCAATATCAATTACATGCACACCGGTTTAGAGTTGGCGTATGGAGCAGTTAAACTTAGATTAAAATACTTAGTAAAAGATATTTTAAGGTTTTTAGATTATCCTCACCACTCAGAACGACCTGACTTGTGCAAATGAATTTTAGTAAAAACGTAAAGCTTATTAAATCAACATAATCGGTATTAAAAATGAATATTAGCGGTACTAAGGGTATAATATCCACATGTTTTACGTTAGAACTACAAAAACTGCATCTTCTGCAACAGCTGTTCAGATAGTAAAATATAAAAATCGAAAGAAAATCGTTGTAAAACATATCGGAAGCGCCCATGATGCGGAAGAACTTCTTTCTCTCAAACAAACTGCCAGGAGTTGGATTGAAAAAGAAACCCATCAAATACGTCTTTTCCCTGTAGAAAAGAAAAGGTCTCCAAATCTAATCCCCATCGATAAATGCAGGTATTTTGGTTTCAGATATGCTTTCATTTATGAAGTTCTCAATAAAATATTTGCCTTTTTTAAATTCAACCGATTGGATAATAAACTATTTGTTGACTTGGTCCTTATGCGTATTATTGAACCTTCATCAAAACTGGAATCCTTGGAGCTTCTCAAGGAATTTTTTAACATTGAGTATCAGAGAAGAACTCTTTATCGACAGTTGCCGTCTTTTGTTTCTTTAAAAAGCTCTATTGAAGAGAAAATTATTACCTTTGCTAAAAATAACCTGAATTTTGATTTCAGTTTGGTTTTTTACGATGTTACCACTTTGTATTTTGAATCATTTAAAGCTGATGAACTTAGAAAGCCTGGTTTTTCTAAAGACAGTAAATCTAACCAGCCTCAAGTTGTCATTGGACTGGTGGTAAATAAAGATGGATATCCAATTAAGATTGAGGTATTTAAAGGTAATACTTTTGAAGGACACACAATGCTTCCGGTTATTAAAAAACTCCAAAAAGACTATAGTATTGATACTCTAACTGTTGTTGCAGATGCGGCAATGCTCTCTTTTAACAACATGCAGGAACTTGAAAAAGCAGGACTTAATTACATTGTCGGAGCAAGACTGGGAAATATATCAACAGAGCTTCTTAAAAAGATTTCTGAAAAGCTTAATAAAAATGAAGGAATCTACTACAAAACAGAAACCCCGCGTGGAATACTCATTTGTGATTATTCACATAAACGGGCAATAAAAGATAAGAGTGATCGCAATAAACAACTCTTAAAAGCTAAGTTCCAGATTGCGAGTCCCCAGAGCATAACCAGAAAATCACGGTTTGTTAAAGAAGTAGATAAGATTAATCTGAAACTTAATGAAGATTTAATTATAAAAGATGAACTACGGGAAGGGATAAAAGGTTACTATACTAATCTCAAAAACATTGAAGATAGTCTCATTGTCAGTCGATACAAAGATCTTTGGCATGTTGAAAAATCTTTTAGAATTGCCAAAAGTGATTTAGAAATGCGTCCAATATATCATTTTAAAGAGGAGACCATTCAAGCCCACATCTTGATCTGTTTTATGGCATTATCTATTGTTAAATTTATAGAAATAAGAACAGGTAAGTCCATAAAATCAATTATTAAATTATTAAAAGGAGTTACCGATGCAAGGCTTTTAAATATGATCACCAATGAAGAAATAGTTTTACGATCTGAAGTCAGTAAGGAAATTAAGCAATTATTGCATTTAATGGAACCGTGGTACTAATTTGCACAACTCAGGATCTCTAATTTTAAAGAATGAAAATTTCGGTCATCGCTCATCCCAACGCTAAAAAACCAAGAGTCGAGAAAGATTTACTAAATGCTTTGCATGTTTATGTGAGTCAACCTCCTCTTGAAGGAAAAGCAAATAAGGCGGTGATTGAGGCCTTGGCCGCGCATTTTCATGTCAAAAAAAGCAACGTGCTTCTTTTGTCCGGAGAAAAATCGAAAAATAAAAATTTTTTATTGACCGTTTAGCTTAAAAAAAAACATGGAAGTAAGGTAAGAATAATAAAAAAAATAAAATAAGTAAAATAATACCTATTGACAAAAGTATTCTTACGATATAATATATCTATATGGTTAAAAGAAAGAATGACTTACAAAAGGATAATCAATTCTTCGGATGGCTTACGGTTTCAAGCAAAGGTCAGGTAGCTATCCCCTCAGAAGTCAGAAATGTGTTACAAATTAAAGAAGGCGACAAATTATTGATGATTATTCGTAAAGATAAGGACGGAATAAACCTAATAAAGTCAGATGTTCTTGGGGAAGTATTTGAAAAATTAAGCAAATAATATGATAATAATGAGGAGAGGTGAATAATATATGAACCAACAAAACGGAGTAATTTGTCAAAGTTGCGGGATGCCCATGAAGGCAGAAAACGATTTTGGAACAAATAGCGATGGAAGTAAGAGCAATGATTACTGCGCTTATTGTTTCCAAAAAGGACAATTTACAAAATCGGATATAACCTTGGATCAGATGATCAAGGGTGTAGTGGGAATGATGGTAAAGTACGGAACAGCAGAGAAAGAAGCCAGAAAAAATGCTGAATTACTAATCCCTACTTTAAAACGCTGGCATAAATAAATTATGGTCACGAAAGTTTCCGACGTAAAAAATATCGTCAAAAACGGTATCCAAAATCCAAAGTCTGTATTTTCTCAAATTAGACAAATGGCAGAGAGCGAGGATTGGAAAATTCGGGAAGTGGCGGCAACTGCGCTTGTAGAAATAAGTAAAAAGAAAACAGATGAAGTAGTTGAAGAAATGTCGAATTGGGCAAAAGATAGTAATCCTAATGTTCGAAGAACCGCAAGCGAAGGCCTTAGAGATGTGGCCAGAAAAAATCCCGATAAAGTCATAGCAGTTCTGGATAAGCTAAAAACAGATAAAGATATTTACGTTAAAAAGTCAGTAGCAAATGTTTTAAGAAATGCTACAAGAAACAGCGCGGAATTTGTTTTGAATATCTGTTTAAAATGGGCTTTACTTAAAAATCCGGATACAAATTGGATTATTAAAGACGGATTGCGAAAAGCAAAAACAACGAATTCGAAAGAGGTAGAAAGAATATTAAAATCCTTAGCTTAGAGAGATTGAGAGTCATTTCATACTTGATTTATATATCAAATTTGATATAATTAATATGGAATTTAGGATTAAATATTATAAGGATAGTTCTGGCAAGAGCCCAGTTGAGGAATTCTTATTAGAACTAAAAAGATCAAATACTCCTTTAGCAGGACAAGTCTTAAAAGGTTTAAAGAAATAAAAATGTCGGAGGCAAATTAATATGAAGCGAATAAAAGATGATTTAGATAAAACAACTGAAAAAATTCTTAAAGAAGACCCTTCTTTTCAGGAAGAACTTGATCGGGCTGATCGTGCATGGGATGTTGCATTCCAAATTTATGATTTACGACAAAAATTAGGGCTTACTCAAAAGCAATTAGCAGAATTGGTTGGTACCAAGCAATCAAATATCGCGAGAATAGAGTCAGCAGATTATACGGGTTACACCTTCAAAACCCTTGAAAAGGTCACGAAAGCCTTAAAAGCCCGGCTTGAAATTAGAATTATTCCAGGAAACAGCAAGATTAATCTTTAGGTTTTTGAAGAAATTTTTGCAACTCGTTTACGGTAAAAAATCCAAAAACAAACTTTTTGATATACCCCTACGCTTTCAAAATACAAAGGTATAATGCCTAGCGTAGCTTTGAATTCTAAGCTATTTATATTTTAATAACAAACTAATCCTTATTTTGAAAGCTACGGAGGCATATACGGCCACGTCGCGCAAAGCGCTATGCGGCGTGCGACTAATTATTTGTAAACTCAAAGCGAAGTGGCATATAATCGGTGTATGAAGACAACTTTTATTTTCG
>JAHIGH010000057.1 GCA_018900295.1 Patescibacteria group bacterium
CTGCGGCAAATACAATCGGCATTGGAGATGTATAGATCAGACGTTGGGATGTACCCGGATACGGTATCTTTCGTGTGCGACAATTCAATCACGTCTGGCGGGGTAATATATATGCAAAGAATTCCTTGCGATCCGATTAATGTTGCGCCCCTGACTTATAGATATTCATCCGCAGCTCCTAATTTGATATATACACTTGTAGCTTGTTTGGAGAATGTCAACGATCAGCAGAAAGATAGTGCAAACGTTGCTCCTTGTAACGGTACTTCTAATTGGTCATATACGTTATTAAGTCCGTGAGTTTTAAAATTGATGAATGATTTAATATTTTCTTTGTCATTCCCATGAAAATGGGAATCTATAGATCATAGTATTCTGGATTCACCGCAAGGGTGCTATCTATTTCATAGTGTCGCCCGCCTTCGCGGGAATGACAATAAAGAGGCGGGAATGACGGGGGCAAATGGTGTTATTTAATATGAAAAAGACTGGACTTCGGGGTTTTACGCTTATTGAGCTGTTGGTGGTTTTTGCGATATTAATTGTAGGATCAACTGCAGGCATGGCATCATTTCGAAGAATCGCAGACTCAAAGGCTCTTGATGTATCGGCAGCGGAAGTCGAATCTCTACTTAATAATGCGAGAATAAGCGCTGTTACACAGACAATTCCTCAACCGCCAATTGTATGTATTTTTCCGAAGAAGTGGAAAATGTATAGTGTTAGAATTATATCCGGAAATAGTTATGAGATGGGTATATATTGTGATGGAGACCGCACAACTATTAAAACCGGGAAGTTGCCTACAGGAGTTACTTTTAATGTTTTACCAGCACCAAATAATGAAATTTTTTTTCTGACAACAACCGGTACCTCGCCCGCAGCAGGGACTATAACTCTTATTGGAACAGTCGGGCAAAAACAGATAACAATTGATACATCGGGAAATATAACAAGATTATGATTCACTTAAACGACAGGTTAAATAAAAATAATATGAAGGGACAAACCTTTGTCGAAGTATTGGTAGCTTTGGGTCTTATCGGAGTTGTGGCTACAGCAATAGCGGGGCTTGTTGTGATATCTATGGGTAACACCCGACATAGTAAGGATCAAAATATGGCTACGCAATATTCTCAAGAAGGCATGGAAATAATCCGACAGAAGCGAGATAGTGATTATATAGCATTCAGGAATATCGCTACCGGGACTTATTGTCTTGACCTTGGATCAAGCATATTGAAACAAGATTGTATTACTGCCAATGTTGGTAATTTCATTCGAAAAGTTATAATTACACAAGATGGATGCTTTGCAAATGTCACAAAAGTTATCGTTGTTGTTTCATGGCAAGATAGTAAATGTCCAGCAAGAAATATTTTTTGCCATACTTCACAAATGGAGTCCTGCTTTTCAAGTATTAATCCTATACCGACACTTTAGACGGACGTAAGGCTTATGACTTAAGACGTAAGATTTATAGTGATATGAATAATAAATTTCAATTTTCAAATGTTAGGAGAATGAGATTGCTTCGCCATTCGGCAAGCTCATGGTCTCGCAATGACAATGGATTTACGTTGGTTGAGGTTTTGGTGGTAAGCGGTATTTTTATTATTATTTCAACTGTTATAGTAGCTATTCTTATTGTTATAACCCGCGGATCTAAGAAGTCGGATTCAATTGTTATCGTAAGGCAAAGTGGAGAGCAAGCGATGGCTCAGATGGTGCGGATAATGCGTTTTGCTAAAAGTTTTACAAATAGCCTTGATGAGCCTTTTCCTTGTAATGGCACAGTTCAAAATAATATAAAGATAATTGCAGCGGTTGATTTATCCCAATATGTTTTTACTTGTCCTTCTTCGCCTCCCACGATTCCTAATTTTATCGGCTTGAATGGTACAAAATTAACAAATAGCAATACTGTCGCGGTGCAGGCTTGTTCTTTTACATGTATCCAGCAAGCAGGAGGTTCTCCGACAATCGGTATTTCTTTTACTCTTTCAAAAATAAATTTAAGCGGAGCGCTTGAAAGTGACGTTGTAATTCCGTTCAATAGTTCAGTTACATTGAGAAATATTAGTAGTGATTAGAAAGTTGACAGGGATAATATGGATTGATACGATTATAGTGGAACCCGCCTAAGCTTACTTCAAGCCTTTTGCGTACTATTCGTACACGGCTTGAAGAGCGCTTGAGCGGCGGGCAAGGGGAAATAAATATGAGGGGACAGGTTTTACTTATATCTCTTCTTGTTATGACGGTTGCTTTAGTTGTCGGATTGTCGTTTGCAGTAAGGACAATACAAACAAACCGCATGACTTCGGTAGAAGACAGTTCACAGCGTGCATTTTCAGCTGCGGAGGCTGGTATTGAGCGGGCTTTGGTGGAAACGGATGAGATAATTATAGTAGATCGTTTTGACAATAATAATTCTGTTTATTTAACAATAATAACTCAGATTTTGAGTGATGAAGTATTGATAGATAACGGAGCTTTTATCCTTAAAGATGGCCCGGCGGATGTTTGGCTCTCTGATTATCCTGATTATACAAATCCCTGGTCGCCTTTGGGTTTTAGTAATCTTACTATTTATTGGGGGAGCGTGACTGATAATTGTGTTGGTATACCAGAGGTAAATAATACTATGGCTGCAGTAGAGGTTATTCTTGTAAGCGGTACTAAGGCTGTTCCTAAAATTGAACATTTTGCCTATGATCCATGTAATCCCAGAAGGCTTTTAAATAATTTTAGTAATGTTTTGGCAGGGGGTATTGTGAAAGGGAAAAATTTTGCTTATAGTGCCACAATATCTGTTAAATCCGGCTTGTTGGCGCGCGTAGTTCCTCTTTATGCAGGTTCGTATATAGGAGTTCGTGGAACAGGGCTGCCTTCTCAAGGGAAATTAATAACTTCGATTGGTAAATCAGGCGGGACACAGCGAAGGATAATAAGTTTCCGGGGATATCCAAAGCCGCCAATTGAACTTTATCCTTTTTTATTATTTTCACAGTAGTAGGATTTACCTTTTTATTTGTATGAAAAATACTGTTTTTGGATTAGATATTGGAATAACAACAATGAGGGCATGTTGGTTGGAAAATGATAAAAAAGGTATTAAATATATATCTGCCCTTTCAGCTCCAACACCTGTAAAAAGCATGTCGTCTGAATCTCCTTTGGATCATC
>JAHIGH010000058.1 GCA_018900295.1 Patescibacteria group bacterium
GGCAAGACTATTTAAGCTAACATCATCTCCCAGTGGTTTTCCCTTGGTATGTACCTTAAAAATTTCCTCCCGAGCTTTTACATCAGGAGCGGGTAATTCGAGAACAAAATCAAAACGGCCGGGTCGAAGTAAGGCTTCGTCAATCAAATCCGGCCTATTGGTGCTTCCCAAAATTACTACCCCTTTGAGTTCCTCAACGCCATCCATTTCAGTTAAGAACTGGGAAACAACCCTCTCTGTAACCTGGTCTCCCATCAACTTTCCTCTTTTAGGAACCAAGGCTTCAATTTCATCAAAAAATATAATACAGGGAGCTGCCTGTCTGGCTTTTTTGAATACTTCCCGTACTCCTTTTTCGCTCTCACCAATATATCGAGAGAGAAGTTCGGGTCCTTTAACTGCGATAAAATTGACCTCTGATTCCTTGGCAATTGCCTTGGCTAATAAAGTTTTTCCCAGTCCCGGTTTCCCTGTCAATAAGATACCCTTCGCCGGTTTGGTATTGGCAATTTTATAAACTTCCGGATGATATAAAGGCTCTTTAACTGTTTCAGAAAGTATCCTTTTTATCTTTTCCAACCCGCCAATATCAGAAAAAGAGACCTCGGGAATTTCTGTAAACACTTCACGAATAGCCGAGGGCTGAATTTCCCTGATGGCATTCAAAAAATCATCCATCGTAACCGTTAGAGCTATCAGGTCATCGGCGGGTATGACTTCTTGTTCGAAGTCAATTTTTGGCATCAGTCGTCTTAAAGCATACATGGCTGCTTCACGGGCCAACGCTGCTAAATCTGCACCCACATAGCCATGAGTTAAAAAAGCAAGCCTGTCAGTGTTAACATCTTCCGCAAGGGGCATTCCCCGGGTATAAATTGTTAAAATTTCAAGCCTGCCATTTTTATCAGGAATGGGTATTTCTATTTCGCGATCAAAACGCCCGGGGCGGCGAAGGGCCGGATCAAGAAGATTGGGTAAATTAGTAGCGCCAATAATAATCACCTGGCCTCTATTTTCTAAGCCGTCCATCAGAGCAAGGAGTTGCGATACCACTCGTTTCTCAACCTGTTTTTCTCCGCCTAATTCTTCTCTTTTTGGAGCAATCGCATCTATTTCATCCAAAAACAAAATTGAGGGGGCATTTTTTTGTGCCTCCTCAAAAACGCTTCGCAGATGAGCCTCTGATTCACCATAAAATTTATGCATAATTTCGGGTCCTGAGAGTTGAAGAAAATAAGCATCGGCTTCATTGGCGATAACCCTTGCTATCAAAGTCTTGCCGCTTCCAGGCAAGCCATGAAGCAAAACTCCTTTTGGAGGTTCGATGCCCAACCGGGCAAAAATTTGGGGGAATTTTAAAGGAAGCTCAATCATTTCCCTAATTTTTTTAACCTGTTCGCCTAAACCACCCACATCCTCGTAGGTTAATCTTATCTCTTCCGTTTTTCCTTTTCCTGTTATAGAAATTCCGGTTTGCGGTACCAAAAGTACAGGTGCCGAGGGAGTAGTATCCATTACATAAAACTCCTGTTTTTTCGCTCCTAAAAAGCTAACTTGAATCCGGTCTCCTTTTAGTACCGGGATTGCCGGAAGGAGGCGGGAAAGATAGGCTGTGTCAAGCGTATCGGGAGTTGTTGTTAAAGGGGAAAGTGTAACCCGGACAGCTTCTTTGACATTAATTTTGCTTAAAACTACTTTTTCGTCAAGACCTATTTTAGCATTTTCCCTAATAATGCCATCTATTTGAATAATGTCCCGACCCCGAAATTCAGGAAAAGTCGGCATTACTTTGGCAACAGTTTCCCTTTTACCTTTGATACTGATTACTTCTCCTGTATCAGCAATCCCCAATTTTTCCATTGCCTCCGGGTCAATCCGGGCAATACCCCGGCCGACATCTCTTGGATTGGCCTCGGCGACTTTTAATTTTATTATTTTGATATCCATAGTCTTGTATTCTTTTCATCTAAAAGGTAGCAATTCTCATTTCGAGCACAAACTATCGCGAGAACTGGGTAAGAATAGCCTCAAAAATTTTCTCTGATGAGAATTGCTACCTCAGGAGAGTTCAAGCGGCCACCCTTTGGGCGGTTTTGGCTTTCCATAATTTCATCCCTCACTTCTTTACTTTATTAATTCTTATTTCCAAAACTCCGTTTCTGTATTTGCTTATTAATGTACCAGGGTCAATCTCTTTTGACAAAGCAATTTCTTTATAATATTTACGATCAACATCCTTAGCCTCAACAATAAGTACGTCCCCTTTTATCTCTGTTTTTATACCCTCCTGTGTAACACCCGGCACTTCGACGATAATCCTTATCTCCTCTTTCTCATCGAGAATATCAACAATTGGTTCGCGTTCTTCAGAAACTTTAGGCCCCTTGGGAGTCTTTTTAATGTTGCCAAAGGTGGAAATAATGGGTTTTCCGCCAACAGCTGTTTTTATAGTAACACCATAGACCCCCTTGGCTTGTTCCCCAAATTTCACCTCACCTTCGCGCTTGAAATCGTCTCCTTTTTCTGCCAACTTTCCCACAGCATCCAGAATGTCGCCTATCCCCTTAAAAATGCCGCCCAATTCAAAATCAATCTTTGGCTTTTTATCTGTCATATGCTTAATAACCGAGAGCTACGCTATTGAATTTCCTCCCGGGATTTCCCCTTACGGCTTCTTTACCTTTTTCTTTTTCTGAAACTTTATTCCTTAAGAAGCCCATTGTGTGCCCAACTTCTCCTAAACGTCTCAATGTTTGGTCTTTTTGTCTTTTGAGCCACTCTGTCTTTTTTTTCAGATTTTCTTCTTCGCAAGCCAAAATATACATACGGCGTAAAATTTCTGACTGTGTCTGAACACCGGGACGGGTATTAAGACTGTGAAGTCCTCTTATAGAACCTGCGCCTTTAGAAATCATTTTACCTCTCACCCCCTTTTAGAAAAAGATTAATAAAACGGCCTTTATTATCACGGGGCTGTAGGTCTTTCTGTGTTCCAGCCCTAGACTGGTCAGCCTCTGGCTGAGGTTGGCTTGATTGACCATTGGTTGATGTCGAAAATGGTTTTCCTCCACAATGTTCATCAATTAACCGACAAATCGTTTCTCGCGCCAAGTCTAACTCTTCCTGAGTTGCGCGAATAACACTCAAGGCGTCAAGACAGATTTCCCGAAAGAAAGGATTTTTGTAATCAGCTGTTATCCCTTTTTGCTTCAAGATAGAACCAATGACAATCCCGGGTCGGATTGTAGTTACTTTTCTAATGCCATTAGTATTTCGGAAGCCGCGAATAAGAGCTATAATTCTTTCAGCATCTTCCAGAGCGATGCCTGTCCTATTTTGAATAATTTTTGTTTCCGTTGGTTCATCAAAATAGTCAACGTGCATAGTTACCATTCTATCCAAAAGAGCATCCTGCGTTTTGTGCACTCCGGCATATTCTTCAGGGTTAGAAGTAAAAATAGCCCGAAAGTTTGGATGAGCCTTGATATATCCTCCTTCTTCTTCACTGGTAGGGAGGCTTAGGATACCCTCTTCGAGCACAGAAAGAAGAGCATTGTTAGCTTCCGGTCTTGAACGGTTAAACTCATCGTAAATTAAGGTAAAGCCCTCTTTGACTGCGGTAGTTAAACGGTTGTTTACCCAGCGCTGCATCACATCTTCTTCCGTCTTTAAGACGGAATGGATAAAATTATCAATCAGTTTTCTTTTACTATAACCCAACTTATCGCCCACCAAATCCGAAGTCTTAAACTCCTCATCCCCATACATCAGCATCACCGGCTGATCCATAAGATTAGCCAAGTGCATAGCTAAAGTAGTTTTTCCTGTGCCGGTTGGCCCGCATAAATGAACGGCAAAACCTGCTTGAAGATAGCCTAAAGCACGATTAACTATTTTTTTAACAGCTGGTGTTTCCACAAACCCCTCGGATTGGGAAGTCGAAATGACTGAATGATCTATCATAAATTATACCTCCTTTTCTTTCTTTTTTTCTTAAACTTTTTGTAACTTTTGTTTCCCCCAAAAAGCTGCCTGTGCGTCACGTAGCATTTTCTGCAATTCTCGCTGTTTCGCTTGATTTTCTTTTGTCGTTGCTTTAACGTCTTTTTTTAGATCAGTGAGAAATGAACTAATCTCTTCTGTAAGCGCTTTAAAATCTTCTTTCCTTTTTTGCGTTGAATCCTTCATAAAGGTACTTAAATCCTCTTTTATTTCTTTAATTCTCCTGCTGCGGATCTTTTTTCCGCTGTCAATATCTTCTCTCAAATTACGCATCTCATCGATTAAGGACATTTATACCACCCCCTTTCCACCACACTTTAGACAAGGTAGATTGTTTTCTTGTGCGCTTCCGCTCCCGCCACACCCGGGGCAGACTTTTTTCCCGTCAGCCACCGAAATTACTCCCCGGCCATTGCAAACGGTGCAGACATTTCTGCTGTTTGGGCTGACCCCTTTCCCCTGACAATGAGCGCATTTGACATGGGGTTTAGCTACCGCCACCTTGCCTCTCCCTCCACAAACCTGACAGGTAGCCTCTTTAGACATGATTTCAAACGGGTCTTTTCCTTTTCCTTTGCAAAAGGCACAAGTTAGTGTTGTTATTTCAGTCATTTTTTATCGCCTCTTTTCTTTTTCATGGTAGCTGCTAACTGTTGCCACTGGGCCGCGGCCTCTTCCCTTTCTTTCTTAAAATCTCCAAGCATATTGGCAACTTCCTCCTTGATATAGCTTGCCGCCTTGGTTAATTCTTCTACCTCAGGCTTTCTTTCCTCTTGCCGGGCGCGAATCCCAGCCAGCATTTTTTTAAAATCCTTAATCCGAACTTCTTCTCCATTACTTAAAAGCTGACGCAGTCCGGAAGCCATTTCTTCTTCTTCCTTTTTAAACTGTTCAATCATTCTGGCCACATCTTGCCCCCGCTGTTTGCGCTTCTCGATAATGTCTTTGATTAAAAGATCAAAGTCTTTTTTTCTTAAAGATTCACCTTTAGCCAACTGCTCCTTAAGTTTCCCGCGAAGCTCGTTTTGCTCTTCTTTAAACTCTTCTACCGTTTGTCTCGTTTCTTCCCTTAAGCTAGCCACTCTATCAACAATCCGGTCATAAAGACCAATTATTTCTTGACTAATATTATGATTATTGTTTCTCATATCTATCTCACAACCTTCAAAACTATTAAAGCCTGTCCGCCGTCTACTTGACGCCAGCCAGGACAGGGATTCTTTCCTCGGCTGAAAAGGATAAAAACTAAACCTTTAAATATTCTGAGTTCTCTTTCTTAACCTTCCCTTCGTTCACCAACTCACTGACAGGCTTAGCCAAGCGAATATAGGGGATTCTCAAAGCCGTTCCCATCTTAGGCAAGCTTATTCCGGAAGCTGTTTCTGAAATCAAACGCAATAACTGTTCTTTGATGCTTCCGGCAGTAAATGCTTCTACTGCTTCGGCGACTTCTTCTTTGCGTACTCCCTCAATTCTCTTGGCAGGAGTCACGGCTTTCCCTGCCCTTTTGGCAGCCATAATCCTTACAAGATTTTGCCAATTTTGTCTGGCTTCCTTAATGTCCTTATCAAACCCGGACAACAGACTGGCAACTTCTTTCTCAATTGCGCCTATGTCTCCTTTAATTTGGGTCATCAACTTGGCCGTGTCTCTTTTGTTAGCAGTGGTGCTTTCTTCGAGCAAATTTCTTAGAGCCTTAGTCATCGCCTGATGATTGGTGTGAAAGGAAGACAATAGATTGCCAGTTTCTTTTTCTATCAACTCTATAGACTCTCTAATCTGTCCCATTAAAGCGGCAGTGTCTTTTTTGCTAGCAGTGGTGCTTTCTTTAAGAAAGTTAGTTAGGCGCTCTGCCATGGTTTTATGTTCTCTATCAAACTTAGATAATAGACTTGCAACTTCTTTTTCCGTCGAGCTTATGTCTCCTCTAATCTGAATCATCAAGTTGGCAGTGTTTTTCTCTCTATTAGTCCGATCTGATGACAAAAAGTCCCCAAGATCATCTGCCATCTTCTGATGCTCGCGGTGAAAGGTCTTCAAAGTCTCATGTGTCCCCTTAAACAGATCAGAAACAAACGCCACCCGTTCACCATAAGAAACTTCAATCCCCTCGGTAATGTTTTTCATATCAATTGCTATCGGCATATTAATTTTTCACCTCCAATCTTTAATAATATTTTGGTAAATTACGTAAGCAGTTTTACTTATCTCCCTCCGCTTTTTTCTTCCTGCTTAGTAATTCCATTAAAGAGCTTTTAGCTAATAAAACTTTTATTTGCTTAAAAATATTTCTAAAAAAACTTTTTATCTTTTCCATATTTTCTTTTTCATTGCCCGCCTAGCCGGCGAGGCTGGTTAAAATTTAGTAGAGCATGCTTTTTGGATATAACTACTTTTTTGTTATGGGCAGTTGTAAAAGGGTTCCTTCGACAAGCTCAGGACGCTTTTACATCCAAAAAGGATGCTCTCATCCTTTGCTTTTAGGCTGAAGCTGCGCTTGCAGTTAACCCAATCGCTTCGGCATACTTGAGATAAGTCTCTACAGATGCGACCACAACTCTTGCTTCAATAGCCAAAAGTTCGATACCCACCAGAGAAACTCTGACCCAAGCATCCACTACTATTCCTTTGTCAAGAATTCTGTCAACTACCTCAACTAGGCTTGAGGACGCCATTGATTTTTCTACGGCCATGTTTAATTCACCCCCTTTCTTTTTAAAAGAAACTCATTTGATATGGCAAAGCAGGTATGGAATTTCTGAGAACAAAACCCGGGGGATTTATGAGAGAGAGAGAGAGAGAGAGAGAGAGAGAGAAGAAAGAATTACTTAAAAGAGTTGGGCAGTTCATATAAAAAAATAAAATTAAAAATTGATACAGTCTGACTTTAAATGTTACTAAAATGTAACAGTAAAATTTTTGATCTATAACTAGTTTTACAGAATGAAAGCATTATGTCAAGGTATCAATTTGTGGTTGAAATGTTACTAATTTGTAACATAAATGCAGTATATAACTCCTAATTATATAAAGGGGCATAATAAAAAATAATTGATATTGTAGGGATTTTGTGGTATTTTAATACGACTTACGCAAAATGATATAGTTTGTTCTTAAATTAATAACCTCCATATGAAAACCCTTGGCTCGAAAATAAAAAATATTAGAGTAGGCTTAGGTCTTACCGTAGAGGATCTCTCCCAAAAACTGGGGGTTTCACGTAGTTACTTGACTCTGATTGAAGGTGGAAAAAGACGTCTGCCTAGGCGGTTTGTGAAAGGTTTGGCTAAAACTTTACATCTTTCCGAGTGTACTGTCTATGATTGGTTTCTGGAACAAAAACTAGTAGAAGCAGGAATTACAGATAAAAAATCTCATGAGTTGATAAAAAATGTGCTGAAGATGACTGTAAAGGAAAAAGAAAGTTTATTAAAGGCAATTGTGAGTTTTAAAGAAAAAGGGCATCAGACAGATTTCAAGATAAAAAAATCCTTATAGCCCTTCAAAAAAATGGCTAATCTACAACGAGGATTGTTTTTTATATGAGTAATAGAGTTATAAACAAGAGATATCTTCATTTTTTGACCTACCCCTTTTTTTATAATAATCATTGGCCCCATAAGTACAACCAATAGACGGCCATTGAAGGGGTATTCTTTCAGATAAGACCCTTCATTCCGACATAAATTACGGAGGTCAGTTTCCTGAGTAAGTTCAGATTGCAATTTATTATTTTAGCCGTTTCAAAATCTAACTATAGTGTTACAAAGCCAGTTCCTCTTTGTCAAGCGTTAAATGGGCTTCGATATACCACTCCGCAATCATTTTGCAAAAATTTGGTATGTACCTACCGTAGCTTTGCCTCTTCGCCTTATAGGCTTCGAAGGCACAAGTCAAAGTATCGCCGTGCCCTTCCGTAGCTTTAGCGAAGGAGGGTTAGGTA
>JAHIGH010000059.1 GCA_018900295.1 Patescibacteria group bacterium
ATTGAGGCGTGAAAAATAGAACCGCTTAATATGCAGGAAGAGGAAACCAAGAAAGATAAATATGATGGGGAACATAAACGCCAGAGACCCAAATTTATCTTCGATCATGAAGTTGATAGACAACGCAACTGGCCCTCTTTTGCTAAAAGACAAAAGCAACATTGAAGCTGCCATGAAGCATCCGATGGCAAAAAGAGTATAGATAGTTTTCTTCTTTAACTTGAGCTTAAAAGGTTTCGCTCTCCTTCTGGGCATATCAAGTATTATATACCACTCCGCTTCAAATTTGCAAAAAATTACTTTTGTACCTTCTTTCGTAAATTATCCATCTTTATCTTTCCATTTTTGATACTGGCATAAAATAAAGAATAAAGGCTATTATTTTCCATTGATTTTATTATTTCTTCCGTGATACCGCCCTTTGTAGCTACTTCTTGCTGTAAATTTTTTGGAGTAAGTCCTGTTCCTCGTAAATAAGCGAGGGTTCCGGTAAATGTTTTTAAGGCGATAATTTCTGCAGCCTTTTGAGAGAAGCCAAGTTTAATGGCTGCTTTTGAGAGCATCGCGATAAAGCAAGAAACGATCGCAGGACCACAGGCGGAGATTAAAGTCAAACTATCAAGCTCTTGTTCATTTCTTACTTCTAAAACTTTTCCAAGCGAAGAAAGCATTGTAATTACGGCATCTTTTTCAGCCCGAGAAACAAATTTATTTAGATATATTCCAATAATTCCTTCATTATAGGCAACTGGGATATTGGGCATAATCCTGATTATTTTCTGCTTTTTATTCCGAGTATACGCCATAAGAGTTGAAACGCTAACAACTACTGCTACTGATATTAGTAATTTATTTTTAATAAAATCTTTAATCTCCAGAATCACTTTTTGAACAATTAGCGGTTTTACCGCGAGAATAATCCAATCAGCTCGCAATGCAGCTTTTTTATTATCACTTGATCTATTCGAAAGGAAGATGTTTTTCTTTTTGAAGCCGCAATTTAGCAACCCCTTCATCAAAGAGCTTCCCATATGTCCATTGCCGATAATTGCAATCTTCTTATTTTCTAATTTGACCGTTTCCATATGCTTCCCATTTATAGGTGGTTAATTCTTGTAATCCAACAGGACCGCGCGCATGAAGCTTACCGGTGGCAATGCCAATTTCCGATCCAAAGCCAAATTCTGAGCCATCGTGGAACCGGGTTGAGCAGTTTACAAAAATAGCCGCCACGTCAATACTTTCTGTAAATTTATCAATTATACCTTGATCTTCAGCAATGATGCCCTCAGAGTGTTTTTTCGTATGTTTGTTTATGAATCCAATCGCCTCGTCAGCGTTATCTACTATTTTTACTGATACCGTTAAGTCCAAAAATTCAGTATCCCAATCAGTTGTTTTGTATAGTACTGTAACTCCGGACTCATCTAAGCGTTTAAGTAACTTCACTATAAATGAATCCGATATATCCTTATGAATAAGAATAGTGTCTAGGGAATTACAGGCAGCAGGTTTACTTATTTTTGCATTAATTAGAATATCTATTGCCTGGGATAAGTTAGCGCTTTTATCTACATATATTCTGGCTCCTCCGGCAGAATGAGCGAGTAACGGAATTTTTGATTGACTCCTAACTTTTTCTACCATCTCACAACCGCCCCTTGCGATTACTAAGTCTATATCCTGATTTTGTTTCAAAAGATTTATAACTGTGTTTCTATCGCGAGTAAGGGTTATTGTTTCTTTTGCTATTTGCGATTTATTCATAGCTTCTAAAATACAAGTATATAATACTTCGTTTGTATAAGAAGCTTCTGAGCCGCCTTTTAATATTGCCGCATTGCCGGATTTGATACAAAGGGCCGCGACATCAATCGTGACTTCCGGTCTTGATTCATAAATAATCAAAATAACGCCTATTGGTACACAAACTTTTTTCAAATTTATTCCATTTTTTAAGAGTTTTTCTTCAAGAACTGAATTTACCCCGCTTTTCAACTTTTGAAGATTAATGAGTTTTGTCTGTAGTATTTCAATTCCTTTCCAATCAACCGTTAATCTTTGAATAAACGCCGCAGGCAACTTGTTTTTCTTTGCATTAAATATATCTCTTTCGTTTGCTTTTAAAATAACTGTTTTATTGTGTATTAAAATATCTGAGAGATTTTGTAAAAACAGGTTTTTTTCTTTTTCTGTTTTTTGTGAAAGTTGACGTGAAGCGTTCTTAATTTTATTAAGATCAATTTTGTTTTTCATAGCAATGCTTGTAAAAGAATATCCTTAGTTTTTCCATTAATGATAGTCGCTTCAATATGTTTTTTAAATAATATCTCTATCGCTTCCTGTTTTGTTGCTCCTCCGCCAACGCCATGTATTGATCCTTTCATTGTCGAAAGAATGAGCAATTTTTTAGACTTCAATAAACCCGCTATTTCAGCAGCTAATAGATCATTTCCTCCGAAGCTGTTCAAATCAACTACGTCATTTTCATTAATAAAAGGAATGAAGCCGGCATTCACGTAAAACTCAATAATATTTCTGATTTTTTTACTTTGCGTTTCTCTTTTCAGATAATCCTTCGTTAATAGAATTTGCGCTAATTGCAGATTGTTATGAGCAAATATACTGTTAAAAGTACATGTGGTATATATTTGACCAATACCGGCGGCAGCCTGTCTTAATTGATGGCGATTTCCAGATAGATCAATAAAGCTTGATCCATAAGCTACTGCTCCGGAAATTATCAGGACAATTCCTATGCCTTCTTTTTGTAAAGCAACTATTTGCTTTGCAATACGATCAATGCGGAATTCATCAATCTTGTTTCGCCGAGTTATAAATACACTGCTTCCGATTTTTACTACAATTAAGTCTTTCATATTTTGGCCATAAAAAAAACCTCATCTTCACCCTGAACCGAATGGTTCGGGGCAAGGACGAGGATTCAAAACTCGTGGTACCACCTTGCTTTAAGTTTCTTAACAAAAAAAATCTCCGCCAACCAGCAGAGAACATTTCAACAAGAAATTTCTTATTTAGTGCTCCGTTACCGACACACTTTGGATTTATTTTTACGGTATCCTTCCGTCATACTCATCGTATGCAGCTCATTTGGCGGGAAACCAAACTAAACGTTTTTATTAATTTACGCTAATAGCTTATCACAAACCGTTCACAAAAATCAAATTAAAAATTTATTTTATTTATTTTAACTTAAGAAATTCTATTTCAGTTGACTCGGCTTGCTTGATAATCGCCTTCATCAATCCTCTTTTGATATCTTTTGTGTGCATCGGAACAGGAATAATTTTGTTGCGTTTGGGGTGATACATGATAACATGGCTACCTGTTTGTCGCTTTTGAACGAACCCTAATTTTTCAAGAATTTGTATGACTTCTCGAGCCTTGAATGATGCCATTATATATGAGCAAAAGGATTATTAATTGAAATCTTGGTGATAACAACATCGCTTTTTTCTTGTGGTATATCCTGTTTTTCTTCCTTTAAGAGCTCCAAGTATCCCTCCATTGCGTCTTTTATCATAACAACTGCATCCTCAAATGTGTCACCTTGAGTTACGCAACCGGGTAATGCAGGCACACTCGCCACATATCCACCTTCCTCAGCCGGCTCAAAAATAACTGTATATTCTAAAATTTTTTTAGCTAATTGTTTTATCATAATAATGATATCTTACCAGATGGCACGAGGAGTCCGCAACTATTTTCACATAAACTTTTTATCGAACCCTGAACGCTTACTTAACTATCTCAACCTCAACCTCCGGCAGAAAGCCGAATGTTTCATGTACCTTGTTTTGGATTTTTTTGATAATAGTGATTACATCGCGCGCTTTGCCGGCTCCTAAATTGACTATGAAATTATTGTGCTTTTGAGAAACTTGCATATTTCCTATTCTGTATCCTGAGAAGCCGAGCCGTCCGATGATATAACCCATAGATACTTTACCATGCCATTTTGTGTTTACTAACTCTTTCACATCCGGCCAAATAGAAATAATTTTTTGGACATGATCTGATTCTGATATATTTTTAAATACCGAGCCGCAAGTAGGATATTCCAGGGGATGGTGTTTTTCGCGGTAATTAATATTAGTTTTATAAATTTTTTCTACCAGTGCGAGGGTTTGTGGATTTGCCGGTTGTAACTTAAAAGTTGCAGAAATAATAATCAGGTTTTTATTTTCTTTGACAAGACTATTTCTATAGGAGAAATGCAAATCGGATTTTTTTAACGTCTTGTGTATGTATCCCTTATTTTTTCTTTTTATTACATCTACCGAAAAAAGATTATCTTTTATTTCTTTTCCAAAAGCGCCAACATTTCCTCTGATGCCGGCGCCGACCGTCCCCGGTAATCCTCCCGCCCATTCC
This sequence comes from Patescibacteria group bacterium, assembly GCA_018900295.1. Classification (GTDB taxonomy): domain Bacteria; phylum Patescibacteriota; class Microgenomatia; order Levybacterales; family UBA12049; genus JAHIGH01. The sequence continues at coordinate 4,396 of JAHIGH010000059.1, forward strand.
AATCCGGTTAGATTATTTACTAAAGAGAACGTGATGAGATTATCAAGAGTTGTTCCCGCAAATACGGTAATAAATTCACCCTTAATTGTGCCTAATGGATTTACCACAAGGGCACTATGCACTTCGTGCGGTCGCCCGCGTTCGCGGGAATGACAAGACTGATGTTGTACTATTCGAATAACCGCTCCTTGGAAATAATCATCAGTGATAATTATATTTGAACCAAGACCTACGACCAGAACTCTTTGTATCTTATTTTTTTCTACAAAATCCAAAGCTTCCTCAACATCCTCAGCTTTTTCAACTTCAAGTAAATATTGCGCTTTTCCGCCAATTTCATACCAAAGTATTTGTGACAAGGGGAAATCCTTTTGAATAATCATGTGCGTGGTAGTATTCTTACTCGATCGCTATAATTTTGTAGCCTATTTTTCCGGCCGGAGCATTTATTTCAATTTTGTCATTGATCATCTTTCCGATTAAGGCTTTGCCAAGAGGAGATTCGTTGGAGATTTTCTTTTCTTCGGGATTTGATTCCCATTCACCTACAATTGTAAAAATTTCTTTCCTTCCTTTTGTTTTTATTATTACTTTTGAACCTAAATTAACTATTTTACTTTTTTTCCCATGAGCCTTTTCTGCGATAATTGTCGCGTTTTTCACTAAATCCTCGAGCTCGTCAATTCTACCGTCAATAAAACCCAATTCATCACGGGCTGCCGTATATTCAGCGTTTTCAGCGAGGTCTCCCATATCACGCGCGGTCGCTAAGCGG
>JAHIGH010000007.1 GCA_018900295.1 Patescibacteria group bacterium
ATAATACCTAACCCTCCTTCGCTAAAGCTACGGAAGGGCACGGCGATACTTTGACTTGTGCCCTCGAAGCCTATAAGGCGAAGAGGCAAAGCTACGGTAGGTATATACCAAATTTTTGCAAAATGATTGCGGAGTGGTATACCACAAGCTCTTCTTACCCAAATCTCATAAATCCCTGTATCTTTTCTCACAATAAAAGTATAACATATTATACATATTCAATAATTTTGTAGGGGCGATTCCTTGTAATCGCCCAAAAAATCAAAGATTACTAGGAGGTGAATATCACATGGAAGAAAAGAAAGAATCATCAAAAAAAATAAATCACGTTGCGACCGGTATCGCCGGAGCGATAATTGGCGCCGGAATAACAGCAGCCGCAGCCGCGCTTCAAAATAAAAAAACACAGCAAAAAGTAAAAAATGTCCTGAAAACAGCCGGAAAGAAAGCAATGAAATATTGCGACCAGCTGAAAAGCGAAACAATAAAACAGACAAAAACCAAAGCCGGAAAAATTAAAGAAGGTATAAAAAATATTAAAGAAGTAAAAGCTATAAAGGATATAAAAGAAGTAAAGGAAGCAAAAGAAGTAAAAAAAGAAACCAAAAAACCGCTCTAAAAAAACGGCCTGATTACCAAATTACGCAGGTTTTTTTAACCTCCGACCCTTTCTTAAATAAACCTACTAATCCTTGATTTCTCGTTTGAATCTTGCGTCGGATTTACCTTCTCTTTTTTTAATTTCAGCTCCAGCAAAATTTGTGATGCTGTTGAAGTTAAAATTTAAATAAACCCCGTATATCGTGGAGCTATTCATCACTCCGTAATAACTTTTTCAATTTTCGAAACGATAAATCATTCCGCTACGCTTTCTTATTTTTTCACTTTTGACTTACTTTTGATTTTTGAGTTTTGAATTTTATTCTGCTATCATACCTCTATGACAAAATTCCTCCTTGATTCAGGCGATCCACGGGAATATAAAGAAATAATAAAATTAGCCAAGGAACACAATTCGGAAATCTGGGGCGCTACAACCAATCCAACGCTTATAGCCAAAAATCTGGCGGGAAAAAAATTCACCAGGGAAGAAGCTTTTAATCTGCAAAAAAAAATAGTCATAGAAATCCTCAATCTTGTCCCCGGCGCCGTCTCAGCGGAGGTATACGCTGATGAAACCACAACCGCGCAAGAGATGATAGAACAAGGAGAAGAAATTGCCTCTTGGGATAAAAGAATATATGTCAAACTCCCCACAACTATTGAAAGCTTCAAAGCCCGCACCGCTCTGCGGAAAAAAAACATTTCCATCAACAACACACTCGTCTTTTCACAACAGCAAATTTTCGCGATAGCGCTTCACGAACGGATTATTCGAAAAACTCACAACAATATTCGATCAGAGTGGCCTCAATTTATTTCTCCTTTTATCGGAAGGCTTGATGACAACGGAAGAAACGGAATACGGCTTATCGGGCACGGAATGAAAATAAAAGCCCTGCCTGCCGGCAGGCAGGGGAAATCCACCTGGATGCTTTCCGCCTCTATCCGGACAATAGAACATATAGGTCAAAGTATAAATGCAGGAGCGGAAATTATTACAAGTCCGGCCAAAGTCTATCGCCAATGGTTCACGCTGACTCCCGGACAAAAAAACGCCCTCAAGAAAACCTCACCCGCGAAAGGTCTCAAAGATATAACTTTTTGGCAGCCACCCAAAAAATTAGAAAAAATAACAACAATCGAAGAATTTATGCAGGTCATCCAAACCAACCGGCTCGACATACACCACCCCCTCACCGATAGCGGCATTGAGCGTTTCGCCGCCGACTGGAAATCTATACTCATCTGATATCTCCAACCTCCCTCAGATACCAATCTGACAATATATAAAAAAACAAGCGTCATCAATCTAAATTAAAATATTCAGCCTTAAAATAGAACTTGACAATACATGGAGAGAAATTGTTATTATAGATATGCGTTTAGTTTTATTCCTGCCTGGAAGACTAATGCATTTTTTAAGAGCATTGCTTCTCGTACTAGAACTTATCATTAATGTAACGAAAGCGATGCTCTTTTTTATTTCTTTACCACCGCTATTGCATCAATCTCAATAAGTGCTCCCTTGGGCAAATCGCCAACTCCCACTGTCGCCCTGCTGGGCTTGTGGATTGTAAAATATTCCCCATAAATTCCATTCACCACAGGAAAATCCGAAATATTCTTTAGATAAATTGTCGTTTTGACAACAAAAGCAAGATCCGTCCCGGCAGCACTCAAAACCCCAACCAAATTATCCATAACCCTCCGTGTTTGTTTTTCAATGCCTTCAACCATCTCTCCTGTCTTGGGATCAAGTCCGATCTGCCCCGAACAAAAAACAAAACCATTGGCAACAACCGCCTGTGAATACGGCCCTATCGCCCCCGGCGCTTTCTTAGTGTGAATTGCTTTAATC
>JAHIGH010000060.1 GCA_018900295.1 Patescibacteria group bacterium
CGGCACGCCTCAATTATCCCGACATGTTTAAGAATTTTATTTGTTATGGAGTATTTTGGAGTATACATAAGATGTCATTGCGAGACCATGAGCTTGCCGAATGGCGAAGCAATCTCTAAAATTAACGTTTTCAATTACCTCAATTCTCGCACATTTCCCGAAAAAAGACAACGCTACTAAAGCATGCTTCCTTCACTTTCTGTACTTTCTCTTCAAAAAATACATCCCAAAACCCAGCAAAGCGATCGAACCAAAATAAACAAGAAACATATGTATAAAAGTCATTCCGAAAATATATGCCAATCCTCCAAGGAGCATACTCCAAAAAGCCTGTATAATTATTGTTTTAATAACAAATTCTTTAAATGGAACTTTCAAAATTCCGCAAGCCGTAGAAAGCATAGAGCCTGTACTTGGCATAATGTAACCCCAAAAAAGTGCTTTATTATAATGATGCTTCAGATTATATTTCGTTTCGGTTATTTTCTTTTCAAAACCAATTCCCTCTATTATCCTGTACCAACCGAATCTTCCAAGACAGTAATTTATACTATACCCGGAACAAAACCCCAATGTCCCGAAAAGAATGACTAGCGGAAAAGATGTAACGCCCAAACGGGCAAGCGATACTCCGAGTAGAACAATAAAAGACCCGGGCATATAAAGCCCGATAATAAAAGTCCCCTCAGCTAAAGCCGCTAAAAAAATTAAAAGGTATCCGTATGTCCCGTAAATTTGCTCTGCCATCCCGATCATCCTGGAAATATCGGGCATCTTATTTCGAAGAAATATTATTATTACGGCATAAATAAACACGAAAAAAAAGATCTGCAAAAACAAAATAAATCTTTTTCGCTTTACCGGCACGTCATTAGACATAATTTATAACTTAATTCTCAATTATTAATTCCTTCATAACTCGTGGTATCTCGTCTACCAAATCCGAAGCATTGAAATAATAGCCTACCTTTTCAAAAAGCGAATCCCCGGCTTTTTTATTAATATAGCTTGCTGCTATTGCACTAAGCCACAAATCATTCTTACATGCAAATGCTCCAACCAAACCTGCCAGCACATCCCCTGTTCCGCCCTTCGTCATTCCCGCGTTCCCACCGGCCACTCTAATACATTTATCCGGCGAACATACAACATCCTCCCGCCCCTTTAATAAAATAATACAATTATAGTCTTTCGCGAATATTTCAACCTGTTCTTCCAATTTTTTATTTTTTATTTGTGTTTTTGATCTTTGATCTCCTGTCCTGAGCTTTGTCGAAGGATTGATCTTTGATCTTAATACTTCAAACTCCCCAACATGCGGTGTCAAAACAACCATCCCTTTAAGTGGTCTCAGCCATTCTAACTCCATCATCTGCAATGCTCCGGCATCAATCACCCATTTTTTCTCAGGATACTTTTCAAGCAAATATTTAGTCAAATAATACGTCTGCTCCCCCTCATCTTCCAAGGCATTTATTTCTTGTAACTTTTGATTTTTAATTTGTGCTTTTGACTTTCGACTTTTGACTTTCGACTTATCAATTCGCAACATCCCCGGCCCCAACACAACACAATCTGCTTCTTTAATATAATCCTCCAGATCATCTCTCGGCACAATTATTCCGTTCCGGAATTCCCGCTTCGCCTCCGTGATAACTTGATTATTTTCCGGCACTGATGAATAAAACACCATATCCACAATTCTGCTGGCTATCGTAAGCGCCCACAAAGAAGCTGCATGAAAAAGATGCGACCCCCCGATCACCAACAATTTTCCATTCTGCCCCTTATGCGACCCCGCAGGCGGTAAATAAAGTCTCTTTAGAAGTCTTGTATCAAAATTCTCCATATTATCACTTTTGACTTTTGAATTGTGCTTTTGACTTTTGCATTTTGACTTTTAACTTACTTATCCAATTCTATTACATTCCCCTGCCCCAATGGTAGTCCCTCTACAAATTCCTTATGCGTCGTTGTAGTAATAGTTTGATAATCCGGTAATATTTTTAAAATATGCCCGATATATATATTATCCAACTCAGAAAATATATCATCAAGCAAAAGCATTGGCCGTTCCCCTGTTTGCTTCTCCGTATAAGCAATTTGTGCAAGCTTCAGCTCAAGTACTACCAGCCGCTGCTGCCCCCTCGACGCAAACTGCCTCGCCGCCAATCCCTCCTCCATTCCCTTGTCATTCCCGCGACTTTGTCCTTCCGTAGCCTTGTGCGAAGGAGGAAGGCGGGCGACCCCATGAAATGGGTAGCACCCTTGTGGTGAATCCATTCCTTTTTCATTTTGACATTTGAAATTTGAAATTTGAAATTGAAGATCGTCTCTATGCGGCCCGACCAACGTCACCCCTGCTCCCATCTCCGCTATCTTATACCGTTTCAAGCGCTCTGCCGATATCTCACTTTTGTCATAAACCACCTCAAAACCAAAAAGCTCCTTCTTCCTTTTATTAATAAACGACAAGAACTCTTCCCGCTTTCGTGCAATAATCTGTCCGTGTGTAATAAGCAGGTTATCCCAATAAATAAAAACCTTCGGATCTCTTACGCCTTGCTCCCGGGCTTGTCCCAAAAGCGCGTTCCGCTGCCTAAGCGCTTTTGTATAAATATTAATAGCGCTGGAATACTCACTATCTGTCTGTTCAAGCACGTCATCCAGGAACCGCCTTCTCGCGGAAGGACTTCCTATGA
>JAHIGH010000061.1 GCA_018900295.1 Patescibacteria group bacterium
ATGATTGAATATTTCTGATAGTTCCAAATATGTTAAGACGAGAATGTTCGGCTCCGGCACATCTTCGGTTGCTTCAAATTTTTTCATCACACACGGACCAATAAATACGGGCTTATATCCCGGATATTGTTCACGGACTATCTTTGCGGTTGCCGCCATCGGTGAATCAACATTATGAGTGAAATATTTAGCGTATTGAGGCATCTGTTTTTTTATCATACGGACAACCGTAGGACAAGGGCTGGTGATATAACGGCCATTCGGATCTGATTTGAGTAGTGAGATAAGTTCTTCATTGGTTTTTTTAGCTCCGGCTGCTACTTCCACCACATATGCAAATCCAAGTTTCCGAAGCATAGTAATAATTGCCGGATACGGAAATATAATCGGAAATGACGGCGCCAACATCGCGGCCAGTTTTTCTTTATTATCAATCAGGTCAATGAGAGCTTTTGGTTCGTTCATGGTCTAAATACTTGGTAATACCAAAGGCCAGCAATCCTCCCATAAGAGCAGTCATCAATTGCATATATCCCATAGATGCGACAAATAATGAAGGAACGATTTTAAGACTAAAGTAAACTTGGGCAAAACTTTGTAAGACCAGGTATTTTAGGATCGCGGAAATACTTATTTTTATCACATAAGGTAATGACGAAAACAGCGAAAATGCCCTGACCAATACGTAGTTTCCTATCCAAATGAAGGGAAGGAAGTAATATAAAAATATGGTTTGAGGACCAAAGAGAATTCCATGACTAATTGCTCCGAGACTAGGAAGTATAACGAAAGGAATCATCTCTTTTTTAGATAGCCGCTCTGCTGCCAAAAACAGAAAGCAGTTCACAAGTGTTCCTGTAATAATTTGCGGTGAGGATAAAAATAAAGGAATACTAAAAGAAAGTATGCCTAAAATAAGCGGGTATTGAGCGGCAAGTATTCTTTTAATGCCGATGATTTTTGTATCCATAATTAATTAATATAACACAGTTAAAACCCTAAATAAAGTAAACATTTAACAAACTCCGCTCTTTCTATTCTTTTGACAACTAATCAAACACTACCGTTTTATTTCCGTATGTAAGCACGCGATTTTCAATGTGCCATTTTACAGCTCTTGATAATACAATTTTTTCCATGTCTTTTCCTTTTTGCGCTAAATCCTCAACACTATCTCTATGTGAAACCCGCAGTACGTCTTGCTCAATTATCGGTCCCTGGTCTAAATCCGCAGTGACATAATGTGCTGTCGCACCAATAACTTTAACACCCCGCTCATATGCCTGGTGATATGGTTTGGCTCCGACAAATGCGGGGAGAAATGAATGGTGGATATTGATAATAGGATTGCCAAACGCTTGTATAAAGCGCCCGGAAAGAATTCGCATATACCGGGCTAACACGACTAAGTCAATATTATTTTCTTTAAGAAGTGTAAGTATCCGTTGTTCCGCGTCGATTAGGTTAACCTTATTTACCTTAATTTCATAAAATGGGACGCCATGATAATCAGCAAGGGCTTTTGCGTTTGGGTGATTACTAACTATCAGTGAAATACCGCAGTACAATTCTTTGCTTTTATGACGATAGAGTAAATCAGACACGCAATGTTCTTCCTGAGAAACAAATATTGCAATTTTTGGTTTATCCGCGGAGTAAAATACTTTCCATTTCATTTGAAATTTATCGGCAATGGGAGAAAACCGGATCTCAAATTTTTTTTTGCTTAGGGCAAAGTCTGACATATCCCATTCTGTGCGAAGAAAAAACAGGTTTTTCCCGCTGTCCTGGTGCTCATCCGCGTGCAGAATATTCGCGTTGTGCTTATATAAAAAATCCGCGACTGTCGCGACAATCCCTTTTCTATCAGGACAATTTATAAGGAGTGTGGCTGTGTCTTTCATGGGCTTCTCTGTGATTTTATCACATCAAAACTACTAACTAAACCTGCACGAGTTCTGCGCTTATATTTAGTTGACAAACGTTCTATAATAAATATACTGTAATAAACATACTGTTAGATTATGCAAAAGATTAATATTCTTATTAAAAAACCTCTTTTGAAATTCCAAAAACTCCCAAAATTCAAAAAAATTATTGTTGTAGTTCTAATAGTAATTATAGTTATTGTATTGCAACAATATTTTGCCAATACTGATAAGAACGGGTATGTTTTGGAAAAGGCAAAAATGTCTTCAATTACCGAAAGTGTTTCGGAAACCGGTAATATTATCGCTACCGGAAGAACAGATATTTATTCGCCATCAACTGGAATCATCGAGGAGGTAAAAATTAACAATGGTGAGGTTGTAGAGAAAGGCCAGGAATTATTTAAAGTAAAGAGCACAGCTACCATTCAAGAACAGCAAGCAGCATACGCAACTTATCTAACTGCTAAAACAACGCTTGATGCCGCCTTGGCCGGTGCCCATAATCTCAGATCAGATATGTATACCAAATGGAAAACCTTTCGGGACATGGCAACAAGCTCGAATTACGAGAATGATGATGACACACCAAGAAACGATGAACGGCTAGCCGCGGAATTTCAGTCCAGCCAAGATGACTGGCTGGCAGCGGAAGCAGGATACAAGGACCAGCAAGCTGTAATTAATCAAGCTCAAGCAAGTATTAATTCAACTTGGCTTTTATACCAGGCAACACAGAACGCAACTGTACTCGCTCAATCAGACGGTACGGTTTCCAATCTATCTATCGGTGCAGGAGACAACGTAAAAGCATATACCGGTCCGGCATCTATTGTTAAACCGGTGCTGGCGATTGTTAATTTTTCAAAATATACCGTAAGGCTTTCAATTAATGAAGCTGATATTTACAAGGTAAAACCCGGACATGATGTAATCCTGCAAATAGATGCTTTTAAAAACAAAAATTATCAGGGAACTGTTGAAAGAGTTGACGACATAGGAACGGATGAAAATAGTGTTATTAAATATAATGTTTATATCGAAATAAAGAACCCTGACGAGAGGTTAAAATTCGGAATGACTATAGATGCAGATATTACCACCAACAAGCTCGGAAATGCCCTAACTGTTCCTAATTCTTCTATTAAACCATATCAAAACAGGAAAGCGGTAAGAGTAGTAAATCCGCAA
>JAHIGH010000062.1 GCA_018900295.1 Patescibacteria group bacterium
TCCGATTTCAGAGCCGCAACAAGAAATGGTTGGGCAATACCTGCTAAAGCGCAGCCAAGATAAAGAGTCTTGGCTATGTCCATGCCAGTCCGTATTCCTCCCGAGCCAAGAACTGTCAATCCTTTTATTTGAGTACATTCAACGATTGATTCATATGTAGTTAAGCCGAATTGTTTGAATATTTCCGCTTTTTTTGTGTCTCCCGCGATTTTTGCTTCTATCCATGCCCAGGAAGTGCCTCCGACTCCTGCCGTATCTATAATATTTACACCGCAGTTATGAAGGCTTTGTGCTGTTTTCCGGTCAATTCCGTGTCCGACCTCTTTGACAATAATCGGAACGCTTAATTTCTCAACAATTTGCGAGATTTTTGGCAACAACCCTTTGAAATTCGTACTGCCGCCTTTTTGCAAAGCTTCTTGTAGGGGATTGAGGTGTAGAACCAAAGCATCAGCCTCTGTAAAATCAACAGCTTTTTGACAATCTTTCCAAGTAAGTCCCTTATTGAGCGATACTGCCCCCAGATTTGCCATAAGCGGTATGGTTGGTGCGTATTTACGTATTTGAAATGTCGGCAATAATTCCGGGAAACGCAGGGCAATACGTATACTTCCAAGTCCCATTGGTATATTGAATTTCTGGGCGGCTTTCGCCAAGCGGACATTGATCTGTCTGGTTTCTTGAGGTCCGCCTGTCATGCAGGAAATAAAAAATGGATAGGATATTTTCTTTCCTAAAAATTTGGCAGATAGATCAATTTCATCAAGCGCGCGGTCCGGCAGGCCGCTGTAAGGCAATTTTACCTTTTCCAGCCCGTTTGCGTTAGTTTGAGAAAGGGAATCAAGCGCCCAATGCAAGTGGCCGGATTTACGTTGCTTTATTAAATCTTTACTCATCAAGTCGCATTATATATCACTCCGCTTTGAATTTGCAAAAATCTTTCATAATACTCCTGTGGCCAGCAAATACTCTACTCTACAGTGTATCAACGAGAAGTGTAAATCCTAAGCGGCGATACCATCTATCAAAACTGAACAGCGTCTCTGTGCCGATCTTTTTGGCGGTAGCCGCAACAGTTGCATCAAACATCGTGTGTTTTTTACTCCCATAGGGACTATAGAGACCAGCAGCAATTTCCAGTATCTCTGCGTCTACGGGAATGATTGGCAACAGGCTGGCAGCGACTTTTTCCGCTAGTTCTTTAGCAAGCTCTGGATTTTGGAGTCGGACTTGCAGAGTTGTAATCGCTTCTGCAATAGCCGTCGAAGGAAAAAAGATTTTTTCGCCGTGTGCGGTCACTTTTTGAATAATAGCCTTGGCTTTCTCATGATTGGAGTCTTTTCTACTAAGCATTGCAATCAAACCATCAGCATCAGCAATATGCATAGGTGTATTCATGAATTATAGGGATAAGTATATAATATCGACAATATATTGTCAATAAAGGACGAGTTTATGACAACTATTGACAACTATTGACAATAGGGATATAAGATGATATAGTTTATTAAGTTTTCTAATGATTTATTAGGATTTACAAAGAGAAAATAAAAATATGCTAAATATAGATTACACAACCATTCGAGATGTTCAGAGAAACTATAAAAAGATCTCCGAGGAAGTGAATAAAGATGATATGTCTTTTGTTGTAATGAGCAATAACAGGCCTCAATTTGTTATTGTGAGCCTGAATAAATTTTCTCAACTCCAAAAACCCAATAGGAATGATGCGGGAACCTCGCTGTTGAGTCTTATTGACTGGGCTGAAAAAAAAGATTTTGATCTACCTGCTGACTTAAGCGAAAAACATGATGATTATCTCTGGAAAAAGTCCGAACAAAAAAAGAATTAAATTATCAACCCAAATTTGCAAAAATTAATATATACAACCGTATATTTACAACTCCGCGGGATTAAACAGCCACACAACCCCAGTAAAATTCTTGTCATTGCGAGAGCGGAATGGCTGAAAGCCATGAGCTCGCCTGCTTGACAAGCGTGTGTCGTACCACGATAGCAATCGACAAAGCAATCTGTTTTAATAACTTATCGTTACGCATCTCCATTGTCATTCCCGCCTTCGCGGGAATGACAATTAAAAAACTAAACAAATACTAAATCTCACATATATATTCCGGTAATATTCAGCAACATCTGGCAATATTCGGCAACATCTGGTAAAGTAAATTTAAATGCTTATCCCGCCAAAATACATATTAACATCAAAAATCTCCAAGCTCCTTTCACAAATAGAAGCGGCAAGATCTGTTATTGAATCGGTTGCCATACCTCAAGAAGTCGAGCTCAACATCCGCAGACACTCAACATTAA
>JAHIGH010000063.1 GCA_018900295.1 Patescibacteria group bacterium
GACGAAGCCTTACTTCGACCCGGCCGTTTTGATTTTGTTCTCGAATTACCCGCTCCTGATGTAAAAGCTCGGGAGGAAATTTTTAAGGTACATACCAAGGGAAAACCACTGGGAGATGATGTTAGCTTAAATAGTCTTGCCAGCGGGTCCAACGGTTTGACAGGGGCGGAGATTGCCTCAATCTGTCAGAAGGCTTCCCTTTTGGCGATTAGAGAGTTTTTAGAGACCAAAGAGAAAGATCTTCAGAAATTAAAAATAGAAAATAAGCATTTTAAGGAGGCAATGAAAGATGGAGCAACAAATCATTAAATGCGTTTTTTGCAAAGGCAAAGGAAAAAATCTTTATTTTAAGGGCACCTGCCCTGTTTGCAAAGGCAAAGGAAAAAATCAAGTTGCCGGTAAGCATATGGCCTGCGATGACTGTTCCGGATCAGGTCATAAAAGAGGAACAACTTTGACTTGTTACACTTGTGCCGGTCTTGGAGTATTACCCGACACGCGGGAGGAATTAAGGAAAGCACACCAAGAGATCAGAAAATTTCAGGCAGAAATGGATAAAGAAAGGAATGAGATAGCCGGAAAGCAGCCAAGGGTTGATTATGCCGATACGGGTCGCAAGCGACAGATGCAAGAATTAGTAATTGAGAATATAGAAGAAGATTTACAAAAACATCAGAAAAGTGGAGGCGATAGATTTTGTCAAAACTGCGCACAGTCAATAGATGAGTATGATCTTATCAAAGTTTGTCCTGAGTGTTTCGGGGTAATAAAGCGAAGAAGTTTATGAAAAACGGATTATATGTTTATGGAGTTATCAAAACCAGTGTCCCACAAGAGTTTGGGGAAATTGGCATTGGCGACAAAAGCTCTAAAGTAATAACAATCGGGTTTAAAAATTTAGCGGCTGTTGTTTCCGGTGGTCCGTTTATGGTCTATGATTCTTTAGCCAAAGAAAAAACAATCAGGGATTTAGTTACTCATCAGTTTGTCGTTGAAAAAGTAATGGAGGGTTTTACCATCATACCGCTTAAATTCGGAACAATGGTAGAGACAGAAGATGAGGTAATTAAACTCATGGATAAAGGCTATTTTATCTTAAAAGATGCATTATGCAAAATGGAGGGTAAAATAGAACTGGATGTAGTGGTCAGTTGGAAATTACCCAAAATCCTGGCTGGGATTTACGCTTACAACCGACAAGTTCAAAAAAAACAAAAGGAAATTGCTTCAAAAGGCGACAAAGCTACGCCGGAGGAAAGGATAGCTCTGGGTATGTTAATTGAGCAAGCCCTGATCACTAAAAAAGCTAAAGATAGACTTTTGATTTTGCAAGCACTTAAAAAAATGGCAGTAGACATATGCCCACACGATCTAACTGGTGATGAAATGATTTTTAACACCGCTTTTTTAATAAAAGCATCCGATAAAGAAATTTTCTATAAGGCAATAGATAAGCTGGATCAAAAGTTTGAAGATGCCTTAAATTTCCGGCTGGTTGGGCCTCTGCCTTCTTATAGTTTCTCAACAATCCTATTTAATAGGATAAACAAGCATGAGGTTGAGAAAGCCAAAGAGACGCTGGGACTAAATGGAGAAATAACGGATAAAGCTGTCAACCATGCTTACCGTCAACTGGCTCAAGTATATCATCCGGATAAAAATGCCGGTCAGGGTCAACTTAAGTTTGATCTAATAAATTCTGCTTACAAAATACTCAAGGATTTTACCAGGAGAGGCTTTTTTGATGTTGATATTTATCATTGGGAGGTAGGAAGATGAGAAAGTTAGTCTATGTACCAATCATTCATACAAGTTCCGATATGGGTAGTTTGGCGCAAGACTTAGAGATAAAGGCAAAGAAAACGGTCAAAGCAACCAGTTGGGAAAAGCACAAAGCAATTATCAATAACTATTGGATGGAGATTGCCCGATATTGGAAAAATAAGAATGTATCCGGGTTTAAGATTTTTCAGGATGGGATGCCGGTAAATGGTAAGGTAGGAAAAAAAATAGTTGTTGATCTGGCTAAGAAAGGAAGTTTCAATTACAAGATTATAGAGCAATTAATGGAACAAGGGGCGATACTTATGAAAACAGAAGATCAAGCCCTGTTAAAAGAGGAATACTTTTTAACCAGGGCTCTTGTTAAAAGAGGGTCCTTTTTAGGGAGTTTATTTGCCTTGTTGCATTATAAATGGAGAAAAGGCGGTCTTTTGGCCAAGCGGGATAACTATATTGCCAAGCGGATTGATGAGGGTCTACAAGAAGGAGAGACAGGAATTTGTTTTTTGGGAGCTTATCATCAAATAAAGAAATATCTATCCCAAGATATTAAAGTGATTTATCTCTATGACCCTCAGAAGGTTAAAGTGTATTACCAAAGATTAATTGCCCACGATCGTTATGGACAGATAAACTGGCTTGGCAGTCAGCTTATTAAACCTATAACAATATCTATAAACTAAACATATGATTAACGGTGAAGGTGAATATATTTACGGCATCATCAAAGCCAAACAAAAGCGAGAATTTGGTTCAATTGGCATTGGCGGGAGAGGTGATATTGTCTACACTCTTTGCTACCGGGATTTGGCAGCAGTTGTTTCGAGTTCTCCAATTATTAAATATCCGGTAACAAGGGAAAACTCGATTGCTCACGCCCGGGTCTTGGAAAAGGTGATGGAGGAATACACTGTTTTACCGGTACGTTATTGCACGATTGGTGAAAATGATGATGTCATTATCGAAAAGGTTCTAAAAAACCGTTACCGGGAATTTATTGATTTAATAACCGGTTTGGAAGGAAAAATTGAACTTGGAGTGAGAGCTTTTTGGACAGACATGAATGCGATTTTTGCCGAGACAATTGAGGAAAACATGCCAATCAAGCAGCTGAAAGAAGAGATTTCCAAAGAAACGAATATTCAAAGGCAATATGCCGGCAAAATTAAAATTGGTCAAATGGTGCAAAACGTATTGGAGGAGAAAAAAAAGAGAGAAGCAAAAGAACTGCTTGAAGTTTTGAAACCGTTAAGTCTTGATTTTCGGGAGAACCGCGTTTTAGGCGACATGAATCTGGTTAATGCCGCCTTTTTAGTAGCCCGTGAGAGAGAGCATGAATTTGACCAAAAGATGCAAGAATTGGAGAAGGTTTATGGTAAAAGAAAAAAATTAAAATATTTTGGCCCGGTACCGCCTTATAATTTTGTTGAAGTGGTGGTGATTTGGTAGGAGATAATTATGGCATTAAATGAACTCTTAAATAAACATTTACAATTTATCATGTTTGGCGGTAAAGGCGGCGTGGGCAAAACTACTATGGCGTCAGCAGCAGCTTTAGAGCTTGCCAAAGAAAACAAGGTACTACTTTTTACGACAGACCCGGCTCCATCGCTTTCGGATAGTTTCGGTCAAGCAATTGGCAGCGAGCCCACAGCCGTTGCCGGTACAAAAAATCTCTTTGCAATGGAGATAGACGCCAGGAAAGTCTTGGAAGAATTTAAAAAAGAATATGGCAGTGAAATCTTAGACATACTGCAACAAGGTACGTATTTAGCAAATGAAGAGACAGAAGAATTATTTCGTCTGGATATTCCGGGACTGGACGAAGTGATGAGTTTAAAGAAGATAACAGATTTTATGGAGAATTCAGATTATCAGCAGTATATTGTTGATACTGCGCCGACCGGCCATACACTGCGACTGCTCATGTTGCCGGAACTTTTAGATAATTGGATAAAGTTTTTAGCCGGTCTCCGCTGGAAGTATCATGCGATGGTAAGACAATTTGCAAAAGAACAGCGAACCGATAAAGCAGATGAATTTATTTTGGAAATGAAAAAGACTGTAAAGAAAGTAAGAACTCTCCTGCAAAACCCCGAAAAAACTGAGTTTGTGGTGGTAACTATTGCCGAGAAGATGGGAGTTTCCGAAACAGAGGATTTAATAAGAAATCTTGAGCACATGCATATCCCCTCCAGACATATTATTATCAATAATATTTTTCCGCAAGAAGAGACTGATTTTGCCAGGATGAGAAGAAAAACTCAAGAAAGATACATCCATGAAATTAAGGAGAAATTTAGCACACATATTATCACAGAGGTTGTTTTGCAGCCAAGCGAAATTCAGGGCATTGACAGTCTGCAAAAGCTAGGGGCACAGCTGTTTTAATATGTTATTTATTGACGATTTATTGTTTGGATTGCCGGCAAAAGGCTTAGTTAGTATATTTAAAAAAATTACCGAAATGGCCGAATATGAATTGACAGATGAATCAAAAATAAAAGAAGATTTACTGCTATTACAAACAATGTATGAAATTGATCAAATTAGTGAGGAAGAATACCAAAAAAAAGAAACAGTGCTTTTAGAAAGACTGACGGCTGCTCGGGAATCTAAAAGTGACAAATTAAAATCTTGAAGGGAGGTGAAAATTTATGATTTCTCAAGTTAGAGACAAGGTGAGGAAATTTTTAAAAGAAACACTCGAAGCCGAAGGCGAAGTAAGAGTAGTGGAAATTGACAAAACTAACGATGGTTGGGAAGCTATCGCGGAAGTGGCAGAAATAAATCAATATTTGGCTACCATTAAACCTGAATATAGGGTATTTGAAAAACGTCTTTATACAGTCAAACTTAATAGTGATCTTGAAGTCTCTTCCTACAGACAGGGGGGAGGAGGCGAGAAAGCAAGGGAAGAATAAATGGAAAAACAAGGTATCTATGCTTATGGGGTCGTAGACGGCCTTCAAATAAACATAGAGGATTATTTTACAGTGAGTCATAAGAGCTTAATTTTAATAGGAAAAATGATAAATATTCCTGATTTTCAAAAAGACCTACAGGAAGCTCTAAAAAATCCTAAGGTAATGGAAGTGGTTTTAACCGAACATCAAAGTTTTCTTGATATGCTGATGAGAAAAACCACAGTTGTACCTTTTCAATTCGGGACAATTCTTAAAGATGAAAAGGGGGCAGCAGACTACCTTAAATCCTCTTATGCAAAATATAAGGAGTTGCTTAAGAAGTTTAAAGGGAGAGAGGAATGGGGCGTCAGAGTGTTTGCGGATTTAAAGCAGGTTAAAACCAATATTTTCTCTAATCCTAAAATTAGGGAAAACCTGGGAACTGGTACAGCCTATCTTCTAAAAAGGAAACAAGAAGAAGAGGCGGAAAAAGCCGTCAATGAAAAACTTGCCTCTTTTTCAGGAGAGATTCTTGACGGTTTAAAAGAATTTGCTTTTGAATCTAAAGTTACCAAATCAACCCAACGTTTTTCAGAAAAGGGCGAAGCGCTCGTTTCTGTTTTTACACTTCTTCTTCCTAAGTCAAAGATAGGAAAATTCAATCAAAAACTTGCCTGTCTACAAAAAAAATACCGGGAATTTGGTTTAAGGCTTATAAGTTCTGGTCCCTGGCCAGCGTATAGTTTTATCAGTTGAATATATGAAAAAATC
This sequence comes from Patescibacteria group bacterium, assembly GCA_018900295.1. GTDB lineage: Bacteria > Patescibacteriota > Microgenomatia > Levybacterales > UBA12049 > JAHIGH01. The sequence continues at coordinate 5,460 of JAHIGH010000063.1, forward strand.
AAAAGTTGCCGGTCAAAAACTATTGGTTAATCGGCAGAACGTAACGCTTCTTGAGCTGTTAGACAGACTTTTGGATAAAGGAGTGGTAGCCAAAGGAGAAATTATCCTATCTGTGGCTGAAATTGATCTTGTCTATCTTAATCTTGGTCTTCTTTTATCCTCAGTTAAGACCGTTGAAAAAGCCAGGGGAATCGGCGGCGGCAGTGCTGGTTATTTTACTGGAGAGGGCGAAGAAAATAATGAAGATTTCTTCAAGGAAGAAAACCCCAATATTACCTGGCTAAGAAATCCGGTAGCAGATAAAGCAGTTAAGACGCCTCTTGGCCGGCCGAATGACCCGGGCGGAGTGGAGGAATTAGAAAAGTCAAACGAAGTTACCGCGTTAATGCCAAGAACCAATATTGACCCAAATAATGTAGAAAAGGGTTTAGCCAAGTTGGTGTTGACACTTATCGAACTTTTAAGAAAACTTATGGAAAAACAGGCAATCCGCCGAATGGAGTCAGGATTTTTGACTGCCTCAGAAGTTGAGCGGATGGGTATTGCCTTCCAAAGGCTTGAAGAAAAGATGAAAGATATGAAGCAGAGGTTTTCTTTAAAAGACGAAGACTTAAATTTAGATTTAGGCCCGTTAGGAGAATTAATGTGAGGGCGGAAGAAAGGAGGTTGAATATATGACAGCAACAACAAGTCTACAAACTACCAATTTGGCAGAGATTCTGGACAGAATTCTTGATAAAGGAGTAGTGATTGTAGGAGATATAAAAATTGATTTGGTGGATGTTGAGCTTTTAACTATTAAAATAAGGCTTTTAATAGCCTCTGTTGATCGGGCTAAGGCCATGGGTATTAATTGGTGGGAGGGTGATCCCTTTTTGAAGGGAACAGAATTTAAAAATCTAAAAGAGGAGAATACGGAACTTAAGAAAAGATTGACGTTGCTTGAGAAAAAAATAAAAGCCTAAACTTTAGATGGAAAGGGGGTGAACATAGATAAATGAAACTGGAAAAATATGGAGGATTTACTAATCCTCTCACAAGTAAAGGAATACGAGCTTTAGCAATTGTGCTGGGAGTGTTAGTGATAATTGCGGCAGTTGTATATGCTGCTAATTTTGGAAAAAGAGAGTGGTCAACCATATTCCCGGCAAAGACTTTAGTGGAGGTTACGGTTACTGTCCAACCAACTATTACATTAACAATTCCAACAATTACGCCCTTGATAAAGAACGTAAAGGGGATAAAGACGGAAAAACTGACGGCCTCCCCAAGCTCAACAATAAATGTATCGAGACCAGTACTGACACAAACACCGGTTTTTAAAGGAGTAACTGTGACGCCGGCGCCAACAAAATAAAAAGGCAAGCGATGCTTTTTTATTGGGAAGGTATAGTCTGGTTTTGGCAATTATTCTTATATCAAATTATTCATAAAGTTGTTTAAGAAAAATAAAATAAATGTTTTTCTGAAACTCACGTTAGGAGTTGGTATCCCTAACGGACAAATATACTATACAAGGAGGTGAAAAAATATGTTAACTGCGTTTTTAGCACAAGGAGCCATTACAGCTTTACCAAACACAGAAGTTGCTGCCTTTGGAACGTGGCAAATGATATTCATCGCTATTTTTTTAGCAACAGATATAATTTTAGGGATTGCTTCGGCAATCGCTGGTAAAGAGTTTAATTTTAACAAAGTTGCGGCCTTTATGAAAACCGGCGTAATACCCTATATTTTTGGCTTTGCCGTGGTGGAGTTTTTTGCTTCCGGGTTTGGTCTGTTAGGTCAGATAGTCATAATGGAAATTTTTATTGCTATCATGCTTAATATTTTAGGAAGCATCATCAGCAACCTGGCCAAATTGGGGATAGCTATGCCCATGTTTTTTGTTAAGAAAGGGTAAATTAGCTGTGACTGTTCTATACAGATGGAGTTTAAAGGCCTCCCCTTATAAAATAATTTTACATAAAAAGGAGGAGTATATGGGTTTAGCTGAGGCGTGAATTAAGGCCTGTCAATCCTATGGAAAGTGATGGCTGAACGACTTCTGATTTGAAGCGCTGTATGGTGATATGATCGTTTGTATAACCCAACGTTGACAGATTGGTAATCCTATAGTATAATTAACACAATATTGAACCTACTTTAATCGGTAGGTTTTTTTAATGGTTAATAACATGAACAATCATCAACGAAAGCTTTTAATTGTTCCCATCCTCCATGCCAAAGAAGACATGGGAAGTTTAGGGGTACGTCTACCTGTAACAGATGGTTATACTGCTATGGTTTCTGACTTTTGGCAAGAAGTCAAAAAAAGACTAAAGCAGCGTATTAACGGTTTTACCGGAGTAAAAATAAAGGTCTATCAAGATGGGTTGCCGGATACTAAAAAGGAGTTGGTGGAAAAAATCTTAAATGAAGTGCAAAGTCCAAACTATGAACTTTTGCGTTTCTTAAAAGAAAAAGGGGCAGAAGTTTTTGGTACCGAAGATCCAGAGCTTGTAAAAAAAGAATATAAATTTATTACTCAGATCCTTGAAGAGCAGGATGAGAAAGAAAAAAATAAGCTAAAGCAAGCCTATGAAAATAAAGCCGATGAGCTTTTAACTAAGCGTGATAGTTATATAGCTAATCGAATAGATAAAACTTTAAATGGTGCTGATCAAGGAATCCTTTTTATTGGCGCTGCCCATGCCATAGAAGAAAAACTTCCTGCAGATATTCAAGTTGAAATTTTATGATACATATAGCCAGTTCTATGCGCGCTTCGATCAATTCCAAGTATTGCATGCGGGCACAATTAAAAACGCGCAATCTTGTTGATGGACAAACCAACGAACAGTCCGGCAGTGAGTACTTTTCCTACCGGGAAGGTCAACATAGGGTAATTTCAAATGGCCAAAAAATGGTAAATGTTAATGGAAAGCTCCATTTACCCGAAGAAATCAAAATCACCAAGACACGACACGGCAAAAGATGGACTACATCTTCTATGGAAATGGAATTGGCAGATGACATTATTGAGATTCGTGATGGATTGGGTAAAGTTGTTGATGCGGTGGTATTTAAACCGAAAACATAACCCCTTAACTTCATGCTATAATAATACCGCTATGCAGGCTGCTAAAGTTATCGAAAAATACATTAGTTTTTTCAAAAACCAAGGGCATCTTCAAATCCCCAATTCCCCTCTTGTTCCGGAAAATGATCCTACCACACTTTTTACCAGCTCCGGAATGCAGCCATTGATTCAATATTTACTTGGGGAAATCCATCCGCAGGGAAAACGCTTAGTCAACATACAAAACTGTTTCCGCGCCCAGGATATTGAAGAAGTCGGTGATAACCGGCACACGACCTTTTTTCGTATGCTTGGCAATTGGAGCCTGGGAGATTATTTCAAGAAAGAACAATTACCTTGGCTTTTTGCTTTCTTGACCAATGACTTGAATATTGACTCGAAAAATTTATGTGTTACGGTTTTTGAAGGATACAAAGACATTTCGAAAGATGAAGAAGTGGTCAGGATTTGGCAAGAGATCTTTAGGAACGCGGGAATTGACCCCAAAGACAGGATTTTTACTTATGGCGTGACAAAAAATTGGTGGTCAAGATCAGGAGTGCCGGACAATATGCCTCCGGGAGAACCGGGCGGTCCTGACAGTGAGGTTTTTTATGATTATGGAGAAAAATTAAAAATACACGAAAAAAGTGAATATAAAAAAGACACTTGTCACGTTAATTGTAATTGCGGGAGATATCTGGAAATCGGAAATAGCGTTTTTATGCAATACCTAAAAAAACCTGATGGCAACTTTAAAAAACTTACTCAGCGCAATGTGGATTTTGGCGGCGGATTGGAGCGTCTGGTTGCTGTTACAGAGGGCAAGCAGGATGTTTTCA
>JAHIGH010000064.1 GCA_018900295.1 Patescibacteria group bacterium
CAACTCCACGATATCGCTTTTAAATTTATCGCTCTTTTTCCAAACAGTCTTCGCGAGAGTTTCAAAATCACGAAAAAATCGCTCTACAACCCTAAAACCAAGATTATGACGTGTATTTTCATGTTTCTCCCCCGGATTTCCAAGTCCAATAATTAACTTCATATGATTACCTTAATATACCACACTTTCTAATAATTAAAAAGATAAAAATAATAATACCTTTGACTTTTGACTTTTGAGTTTGTATACCCCCTCTCCAGCTTCCTTCAGTTGCGCCGTAACTTCCTTAAACCACAATGGATGCGCCCAATCGGCAACAGTTAAAATATCTATCCCCTTTTGAACTGCATACGCCGCCATGATCGGAAGAGTCATATTCGGCGAAACAGCCCGCGAGTACTTACTATGCAAATGCAAGTCTGCTACAAACTCCATATTTAAAACATTTAACATTTTACTTTCAATTTTGACTTTTAATTTTCGAATTTTGAATTGTGTTTTTGATCTTTGATTTTTGATCTTTGATCTTATCTTTTCCCCTGTTGCTCGTACATCTCAATCAATTCCTCAACAGTAGTCGCATCCTCCGCCTTTTTATCTTTATCGCGGAAATTCACCAGTCTCGGAAATCGCAAAGCGTATCCCGGCTCCTTCACCTCATTATTAAAAACTACCCCCGCCGTATGAATCGGACTTCGCGTGATCTCGTCAGCCAGGACCTCGATCACGATCTGCGGCTTTACCCAGACGGATGGAACAATTACTGAAGTAACCCGTGCTGGTTTATGATCAAGTTCCACCCCGCGCGTCTTCTCCTTAATACTTCTCCATTCCTCATCCGTGAGCCCTGTCCCGATCTTTGACACTGTTACAAATTCATCTTTTTCGCTGTCATACACACCAACTAAAAGCGCTCCCGCGCCAAAAGCCGTCCGCTTCCCGCGTCCGTAGATGTAGCCCAAAATAACGCAGTCAATCGTATCCTGGAGTTCGCCGGATGAATGCCGTTTTAATTTGACCCAATTAAAATTCCTTCCCCCTGCTTCATACGCCGAGTCCACACGCTTCACCACGACTCCCTCAAGCCCTTTGGAAATAGCGTCGTCCAACATAAGTTGCAACTCCTTTGGATCAGTCAGTATCTTTCCGGGTGATGGTATAAGCGTATCATCTTTCTCAACAACCTTCTTCAATATCTCCATTCGCTCGACAAGCGGTATTTCAAGAAGCGATTTTCCATTCGCGTAAAGTATGTCAAAAACAAATGCCCGAAGCGGCAACTCCCTTGCCATCTCTTCTATCCTGTATTTTCGCCGCCTCTTGGTTGTCTCTTGAAATGGCAAAAATTCCTCTGATTCAGGCTGATAAGCCAACGCCTCACTATCCAAAATCGCGGTTTTCGCTTTCACTTGCCGCAACGTCCCCTCAATCAACTCCGGGAACATGTGCGTCATGTCTTCCAGGTTTCGCGAGAACATCGATACCTTTTTTCCGTCTTTATGAATTTGCACCCGAAATCCATCATATTTCGGCGTAGCGTGAACTCCTTCTCCGCCGGATGACATTTTTTCAAAAACCTTCTCGGGATTAGGTAATCGCTCGCACAGTTCTGATCGTATTGGACGCCCCACTGTCACGCCAAGCTTTTGTACTGCTTCAAGTCCTCCTTCCAAAAATGTTTTTCCGATAAGTCCCAAATCCGAAGTTTCATTATATGCTTTCTCAAGTAATTTTCGTTTCGTACGGTCTCCCAAAAATGCGAGGGCCAAACCGTCCAATATTGTCGGATCTCCTACTCCGAGTCTTGTCCTCCCCAAAGCCATTCTTACCAAATGCTTAACCGAAACCGGATCAAGCGCTTTTAGAAGTTCCGAAAATAATCCTATTCTCTTCTCAACCGTCCCCTCCCCGGAAGTCTTAGCAATCTCTCTTAATGTATCAAAAACATTTTTTACAGTCAGTTTTGAGTTTTGAGATATAAATTTGAGCTTTGACATTTGAGCTTTGACATTTGAACTTAGTCGCTCTGCGACTTTCCCCATATCCCCCTGTTTCTGGTACATATCCCAAACATGCTCCTTTGATACCTTATATGCATCTGCAAGCGACTGCGAAACTGTCTTATCCGCCATTCCGATCTCAATCGGAGCAAAAAAAGGCGCCACCCTCCCCTGCGATAAATAAATAACTTTATCAATATCACTTACGCTTGTATGCTTAAAAAGATCCGACAAAATATCAATCATCGCCAGTCTCGACGCCGTCTGTTCC
>JAHIGH010000065.1 GCA_018900295.1 Patescibacteria group bacterium
TTATAAAGTCGTCAAGCGGACTTTCGACTTGAAGACTAAAGGATTCTTAACTTGAAGACCTGAAGACTTTCGACTTGAAGACTTTATGACTAATTTATCCGTCGCACTCGCAACATACAACGAAGAAAACAATCTGACAGAATGTCTTGAGTCGGTAAAAGACCTGGCTGACGAAATTGTCATTGTAGACGGTTCATCCGAAGACTTGACAGTTAAAATTGCCAAAAAATACGGCGCCAAAGTCCTGGTCAAAGACAATCCGCCTATTTTCCATATAAATAAACAAAAAGCCCTGGATATCGCTTCGTGTGATTGGATCCTGCAGCTTGATGCTGACGAACGCGTTTCACAGGAACTTAAAGAAGAGATAAAAAAAGTTATTTCCTTGCCGGAAAAAGAACTGGAAATATACCAAGATAATCTTCCGGACAAAAAATTATTTCTCAGACATCAGAAACTTATTGAAAAAAGAGACGGGGCGATCGGTTCAGAGGGGCAATACGTTGCTTTTTTTATACCCCGCCTGAATTATTTTCTGGGAAAATATTTGCGCTATGGCGGAGTCTATCCTGACGGAGTAATACGTCTGTTCAAAAAAGGCAAAGCCCACTTTCCCAGCATCGATGTACATGAACAAATTGAAGTAAATGGCCGGGTCGGCTGGCTGCAAAACCCCTTGTATCACAAAGATTCGCCTACCTTAAAGCGTTATTGGCAAAGGAACAATCGCTATACGGACCTCATGGCAAGGCAGATGAAGAATGACAATATTGGAGTTAATTCTCAAAACGCCATAAAATACCTGGTTATCAAGCCAATCTGGTGGCTATTGTTGACCCAAATCCGGCACAAAGGCATACTCGATGGGTTTCAGGGATTTATCTTCTCATTTTTCTCCTCCCTCAGGTTCCCGCGAGCATACTTAAAATATATAAATATATGCAAAAAAAATTCCAAATAATAATATTTTTTATACTTTTTCTTGCGGCATTCTTACGATTTTATAATTTCCCCGACAGGTGGGGGATAGGCGATGACAGCAGTCGTGATATCGCAATCGCAAGGGAAGCATTAGACCGTCACGAACTGCCATTGATTGGCTCTTTTAGTTCGGCAGGCCCATTTGTTTTTGGACCTATTTTTTATTGGACAATTATGGCGAGTTATCTTATGTTGCCCTTCATCTTCACCGCTCCAATTATAACTACAATATTATCAGGTATTGCTACGGTAGCCATATTGATAGCTTGCGGATATTTGATTAGCGGAAGGAGACTAGCTATCATTACAGGTATTTTGACAGCGACCTCAATTCAATTGACAGTGCGTTCGGTTATCTTAGGTCAACACACCTACGTTGCTTTTACGACTGCATTGCTCTTTTTGTCTTTTATTCTATATTGGCAAAGAAAGAAAATTATATATGCTTTTTTAATGGGTATCTCTCTCGGGGCGGCGATTGGTTTTCATTATCAAGCGATCAATCTTCTTATTTTTCTTCCCGCAGTTCTTTGTATTCCACGAGGAGATATGGGAATACGAAAGAGGTTAATAGCATTGTTCATTATGTCATTAGGCTTTCTCATCCCATCAATACCTCTGATTATCTGGGATTCTCAACAACAATGGGCAAATACAAGGAATATACTTGATTATTTACTCATCGCGCAAAATCGTTTATATGTCCCCAACAGTTGGAGGTTGTTTCTTTTTCAATATTTACCTTCATATTGGTCATTTGTCGTAAGTGGATATGCGCCCGTCGCTCTTTTTCTTATGTTTTTTACAGGAATCACTACAGCAATTTTTATCATAAAAAGAAAAATACCATCGATTATGATAGTATTTTCAATAATATTTGCATCTTTACTGCTGATAAACCGCTTCTATAAAGGAGAGCGTTCAGAAGGTTACCTCATTTATCTTGCTCCATTTATTATCATTTTCACTGCCTGGAGTATAAACAAGCTATTTGATATTCACGGGAAAAAAATATTTCAAAAACTGGCAGGAATAATTGGCGCAATAATTTTAATTATTATCATCGGGGGTAATATTTGGCAATTAATAAAATACGAACAAACAACGAACATGAAATTAATACTCAATAAAACAGTAATATTATTAATAAAAAAATATCCCAATACAAAATTCACCATCTACGATTATCATAATCGCAGCGGAAGTATGAGCCAGCCTTTAAGTTTATGGCTAAAAATGCATGATCGGACGGATCCGCGTGGTATGCCAATTGGATTTGTTTGCTGGAGTAAAGAATGCCCGCAGAATCTGCCCAAGATAACTACGCTTGGATATAACACAATTGTCCAAATGCAAAATATAAAGGATAGAGATGTCAAATCCAGCGGTTGGGTAAATGTAAATCAGGAAAGTATGTACGACGATTTGATAGGTTGGTCAAAAAAGAATGAGCTTAAATCAACCTTTTCGATAACAAATTACATTCTGGAGAGATTGCCAAAAATATAAACAATTAACTCGGGCAGAGTTTTCTGTTAAAATAGAATACATTGTTATGAAAATACTGGTTACAGGCGGAGCGGGCTATATTGGCAGCTTCATGGTAAAAAGATTATTACAAGATGAATACGATGTCGTTGTCCTCGACAGCTTGGAACGCGGACATAAAGAAGCGGTAGACTCAAGAGTCAGCCTCAAAGTAGGCAACCTCCTTGATGAAAATTTCGTTCAAGGAGTATTACAGACGGATAAATTTGAGGCGATAATTCACTTCGCGGGATATATTTCCATGGAAGAATCGATGCGCCGGCCGGAAATATATTTCAACAA
>JAHIGH010000066.1 GCA_018900295.1 Patescibacteria group bacterium
CTCCAAAACATAACCTTTGCCTGACTTACTACTGCGCCAATATCATACAATCCGCCATAAATATCATAACTTCTCGCCCGAATACCATCTTTGAAGCTCTCTGTATGTTTTCTAAAATAATCTTTTACACTCTCCGTCTTTGTCTTTTCGCTTATTTCCCCGGCCTTTTTATTTACAGGCTCAAGCTTCTCATCCGCATGTCCCCCCCACAATTTCTTCAACCCCTCCTCAAATCTCCCCCAAATCTCCTGAAAAATTGATTTTTCCGGCGCGGACACTTTTTTATCTCCCTCTTTTGTTTTTAATACTTCTCCTCCAGTTTCATTCATATATATTTTTTAAACTATAATTGATAATCCCTCAATGACACAACGTCAATATCCTTCGCTCTTCCTTGATGTTTTGCGTTAGCGGTTACAAGAGTCGCGTTATACAATTTCGCAAGCGAAAGAAATGACGCATCATAGTAGGTAATCCCATAATTATATGCAATTAAAAAAGCCTCCCTGGACAAATCTCTGGAATCTGTAATAAATGTTATGGGTAAAGCGTACATTGTTTCAACAGAGATATCCGCTTCTTGAGGGGTTAGTTGTTTTCCTTTCAATAAAACATTCCCGACTTCATATTTCGCAAGCTCCGGAGCAATAAGCTCTATTTTTCCAACCCGGGTATCCTGCAATATTTGATCGGCTTTACCCATGTTTTCTTCATCTTTTTGGTTTAACCATTTTACAATTACAGAAGAATCAATAACCAAAATTTTCATCTCAATGCGACTGCCGGTCTTTCTCTAAAAACTTTGCAGCGCTCACCTTACCTTTTCCACGAATAGCTCTGGATGCATGAATACCTTTCCAGATTTTATCCCAGTCAACGTATTTTTGATGAGGTTGGATAATTATCTCATCAGGCTTTCTTATAGTGATAGAAACCGCAGACATAGGACTGACCCAACTGACCGCTTTTCTGATGGAATCGGGTATTGTTATCTGACCTCTGTCGCGAACTATAATAACATTTTTCATATTTTTACTCTTATTTAAATTGTACTTGAAGCGTGATTTGCAACGCATCCGCCAATCTCTTAAGAAATGATAAAGAAGGCGTGGTATTTGAGTTTTCAACACGGGAAATAACAGATTGCTTGGTATTTAATCTCTCCGCAAGTTGTTTTTGCGTTAATCCTTTTTCTATTCGTGCCCGAATGACAGCCCGTGCAATCTGATACTCAACCTCAGATTCCTCATATAGCTTTCTGAACTTTGGGTTTTTCATCAATTGTTTCTTGTGTGTTTGTAAATCCATATACATTTATGTTATCACAATTTTGCTATATTACAATAGTTAATTTCTCTTACGCGCGCGGTACTCTACCAATCGTTCCTGTGCGCTTCTTATTTCTCGTTTATCCGTTTTTTGTTTCTTTTTTTTGAAAGCGTGAAGAAGTAGAAATACTTGTTGTTCTACTGCGATATAAAAAATACGGATATTATTTGCGCCCATGATGCGAAGTTCCCACAATTCCGTTTCAGTTAATTTTTTTACATGCGGAGGACCAATTTGTACACCAAACTCTTCCAAATGCTCAAGTAGGCGTATGATCTTTATCTGAGTTGATTTCTGCTGTAGCTCTATAAAATCTTGTACCGGCTTCTCTCCTCTGCCTGACCCGTAATAAATGACTCTCCACCTACTACTCATACAAAATTATTTTGCCGCGTAAAACCTTGTAACATAAGTTATCTTTATTCTCTGTCTTTTCCTTTTCACCTATTTCCTTCCGGCGATCCCCTTCACTCATAAAAACAATTATACTCCACTGCTTTCAAAATACAAATTTATAAGAACTCTTCGCAAAGACTATGGGGGATATACATTCAAGAACATAGTTTTTGTAGGGGCGATCCCTTGTGGTCGCCCAAAAAAAACCGAAAATCAATTTCTTTCAAGTATATTTCAATTATTTGCAAATTCAAAACCAAGTGGCATAAACCAGTAATCCAACCATTTGTCAAAATTTTCAAGCTGGAAATCTAAATTTAAGAAGAGAGATTGCGCCTTTATAAAGCTGTGCTGCTATTATATGATTCTTTAAGTGTATCACCCAGCGCCTTAACTCCCAGAACTGGAAGAAGCATCAATGAAAAAAGTAGCGTCAGGATTGATGAATTTGTTTTATTAGATTTAGCCAACTCCTTTGTCCACTCTGAGGGCGTGCTTCCTTTTATCGTGCCATTAGCGCTAAGCTCTTTAAAGAGCCCTTGGATCTCCTTACTTTTCTCAATTCCTCTTTTAATCGCACCTTGGCCCCAATCGCTATTTGCTATATACATCGCTTCCGCGCCTGTGATTTGGCCTGTCTGAAATTTCCTGCCGATCACCGTGTCTATAACTCTCTGACGCTCTCTATCCATAAACTCCTTATCTTGCATTTTAGCATCCGCTTGCTCCGGAGTAAGTCCGCAAATGCCAGACGTCAATATATCTTTCATTACACCGTCCGGTCCCTCTTGAAGGAGCTTACTGAAATCAGCATTAATCGCGTTTATATCCGGAACTTTTGTCTCTCTCGTTTTCCTCCCTGGCCACGGCCATGCTCCTTCTTTTATTAACTTATCTTTCATCCCGCGATCATTCAGCGCATTTTTGAAATTTTTGCCAAACTCATCTGTAGCCTCTTTTTCACCAACAATCTCAGCGTTCTTTTCCTCTACCAAAGCAGCCTTTATTTCAACAAACTCCCCCACAGAATCTCTAAATGTATTTTTCAATTCATTTACGAACTTCTGCTCCTCTGTTGCCTTTTCCGCTTTTACCTCATCCAACGCTGTTTGCGCATCAATTTCGTCACTTTTCGCATCATTATCGTCACGCACCAAAATATCTCTTTCTCCTGTAAGAATCCCTTTTCTGTCTATGAGGTCATCCCTCTTATCCCTAAGTTGATCAATTCGATCAATTTTCGCCTCATACCTGCTTTTCTCCTTCTCCAGCCTATCCTGCTTCGTATTCAATTCATCCATCTCTGCTTCAAACTTATCAACATCAACATTAGGACTAGTCATTAACGAAGCGATATGCGCTCTACCCAAATCATCTACTTGTTTATCTATGTCTACAATTCCTACTCTTCTTTTCTCTATTTCTGCTTCATTTTGTGGCCTATCTCTCAATAGCCCCTCTCTTTCTTCAAGAAGCTTCCCTTTTCCTCCTCCTGTCGCTGTATTATCCTCAAACTGCTTTAACTGCTCGCTAACATCTTTTAACTTCACGTCTTTACCCAAATATTCCGCATGCTTCTGCTCACTTTCCTTTTTACGATCCAACAACTCCTCATTTGCCTCCTCGACTCGTTCCTTAATTGCATAGTTACTTGCCTCCGATGTGTTAAGCGTCCCTTCATATATACCCTTTACTACTGCCCTGAATTCAGGATTTTTCAATAAATTACTTATTGCTACTGACTTTCCCTTTTCCGGTAAATCTTTAAGAAAATTATCAAATTCCGGAATGCCGCGCAGCATCTTCTCTACGTCGCCTTTAGCACTCTCCTTTTGCTTCGAGGATAACTTATCAAAATCAGTTGTGAGATAATCATTTATATCTTTAGTCCGCTCATTCACGTCCTTTAACCGACCTTGCTCTCCCGTTTCAAGATGCTTTTTCCCTTCTGTATCCACATTCCAACCTATACCCTCTTCCGCAACCTTTTCACCTCTCTTGGCTAAATCATTGATTTCCTTCTCGCCTTCCTGCTCCGTAGCAGCCTTGACACGCGCATCTTGAATATGTTCAAGCATACTCCTCGGTTCCAGCGCTTGGAGCTCTTCTATTCTTTTTTGAACCGCTGCGTCTTTTGCCGGAGACTTATCACCAAGAACTTCCTTAACTATTACCTCTTTAGTTTGGCCTGGTGTTATCGGTTGTTCTGGTGTTTGTGGTTCTGCCATATTTTTATTATTGCTGTATCTGCGGTACTTCCGCTACTACCGGAACTTCCGGCGCTGTCACAGACTTCGCGAGATCCACCGCTTCATCTATCTTTCCTTCTTTTGCCAAATCCATTACATTCTGTGCAGCTAAATTTTCGGTGTGCTCAAGAACCTTTCCCTTCTCATGCGAGTAAATTTTAGAAAAAACCGGCCATTTTTGAGCGAGTTCCGAAAGAAAAACTACCATTTGCTCTTCTGTGGCGAGTGTATCAATCTTTTCCAAAACAAAATTTGCTATGGGGAATAAATCATCCTCGACGATCGAACCATCTTTCAGCCCTGCTATAATTAATTCCGCTATCGCTTTTAATACCTCATCTTTCCGCTCCTGTGAAAGCTGCATATACTTATAGTAGAGTATGAAGAAATAAAATGTCAAGCGATGAAAAAAATTATTTATTGCAAATTGATAAATAAAGAATATAATTATTTTATTACATTTGATAAATAATATGGCATATATAATTTCAGCAGATGAAATCAAAAAGAAATTACCAAATTATTCCCCTGATAAAGCAGAAAAATTTCATCACGAATCTGCGGCAAAGGCAGATAAATTATTTACAAAAGCGTTAAAAGAAAACTCTTATAAAAATGTAATTTTATTAAGCGGAGGGACGGCATCAGGTAAAACAGAGTTTCTGGTTACTCAGTTAAGTAACAAGAAATGTATCATCATGGATGCGACTTTATCTACCGAATTGGGCGCGAAAAATAAGATCAGACAAATAATCAAAGCAAAGAAAATTCCTATTATCTATACCGTAATTCCAGATGATTTAAAAAGGGCTTTTATTGCTTTCCTTAATAGAGACAGAAAATTTAGTGATTCACATTTTTATAAAACTCATTCCGGTTCAAGAAAAACGTTATTATGGATAGCTTCAAATTATCCAAATGTGGCTATTAATATCATTGAGAGTTCGTATACTTCTGATCAGCAATTGCAATTTTCTCAAATCAAATTCGATAACAGACGAAAATTGATTAAATATCTTAATGACAAACAAATGACAGAAAGTGATATAATTAGCGGTATCAGTATTATAAAATAATAATTATTATGCAAAAAATATCATATAAAACAGATCAGAATAATCCGGCAATCCGTTCTTATAAGGAAGCCGTTGAAAACGGTAAAAAAAATCAACATATTCTTCCATATGAAGGGAAATGGGCGATCACCAATTTAGTGTCTGGAAAAGCAAGTCATGTGTTCAACGACCCAAAAGAGGCTACAAAATATGCGCAAGCTAATGCTGCTGCCGGAACAACAGTTTTTATTCATGGAAATGATGGTCGTATAAAAGAAATAAAAGATTATTAGAAATCTTCTTTTTAGATTCTTAATAAATCTCCAATAACCAATTAAGAAAA
>JAHIGH010000067.1 GCA_018900295.1 Patescibacteria group bacterium
AACCAATCATCAATCCCTTTCTGCCAGTGATTTATTCCGTCAGTCGAAACAGGATCATCCTCACGAAATACGAGATAATTTTGCCCATCTTTACTCCGGTAAATAGAAGATTCTGAAGTCGGCTCGGTACCTTTAATAAAATACTCCGAACGCGTTCCTTGCCCCCCATGAGGCAATCCTCCCGCGAATGAATCAATTTGCAAAGCTATCACATTATCCGGCTTCACAGGCTGCTCATCAGGCTTATTCTTAAGAGCATAACTCATAATTTTATTCCAGATAGGCGAGGCTCCTGTAACACCTGATGCAATAGCAGGATTCATCGGTGAATTATCACTATTACCGACCCAAACACCCGCAACTACGGAAGACGTGTATCCCACGGTCCAATTATCCCGTTTTTCATCAGTCGTTCCGGTCTTAACAGATACAGTCTTTCCCGGTACCTGAAGCCACGATTGCGTTCCGAACTCCATTGCCCTTGCGTTATTATCAAGTAATATATGAGATATCAAAAATGCTATCTCCGAAGAAACAACCTGTTTTCCCTCTTTCTTTTTATACTCATAAAGAACCTTACCCTGTGTATCAGTAACGTTCAATATAGTAACAGGCTCTTGTTTAACACCCTTATTTGCAAATACACTATATGCGGTAACTATATCCATCAGTGAAGCTCCCCGTCCGCCCAAAACAAGTGACAAACCAACCTGCGCTTTGTTCTCAGACGTCGGTTCCCAATTCCGGATTCCCATATCATATGCCTTCTTCATACCCGCATCAACGCCAACCAGCGACATCACCTTCACTGCCGGAATATTAAGTGAATTCCCCAAAGCAAAACGTAGTTGTACCGGACCGCGGAACTTTCCGTCATAGTTTACAGGAATATAAGGCTTCTCGGGATCATTACTTGGAAATTCTGTTCGTGCGTCTATCACCATAGTGGCAGGGGTATATCCCTTTTCAAAAGCCGCGACATAAATAATAGGCTTCAAAGACGACCCTGGATTACGGTTATTCGAAGTCGCTACATTGAAATTCCCGTCAATATCAACATTAAAATAATCTTTACTTCCGACCATTGCCAGTATCTCCCCGGTTTTCGGATCGGCGACAACTGCGGAGCCATTATTAACATTATACCCTTTCAATTTATCTATCTCGTCCTTCACGATCTCTTCAGCCTTCTTCTCAATATCGAAGTCAAGCGTGGTCGTAACCTGCAAACCCCCGCTCAAAACCATCTGGCTGCCAAACTGCTCTTCCAATTTATCCTTCACATACATCACAAAATGCGGTGCCTTTATCGATGAATATTTCTGTGAGAATTTGAAACTTTCAACACGCTTATATGTCTTATCCGCTTCTGTCCTTGAAATATATTCATTTTCCACCATTTGGTTAAGGACTGCTTGTGTCCTTCCCAAATAGTATTTATTTCCGCTGAAAGGCGAATAAATACTCGGACTCTGCGGCAAACCTGCAAGAAAAACGCATTCTGCCAAATCAAGTTGCTTTACCTTCTTCCCAAAATACATCTCACTCGCAGCCTCGACACCGATAGATGTGCCTCCATAAGCAATATTATTTAAATACATTTCCAAAATCTCATCCTTGCTATATTTTTGATTAACCTGAACAGAAAGAATAAGTTCTTTAATCTTCCTGGGCAGGCTCCGTTCAGAACTGAGAAGTACATTCTTAACTAATTGCTGGCTGATAGTTGATCCTCCGGCCAATCCCTTTCCTGCAAGAAAATTTTTAGCGACCCGCAGATACGCGACAGGAGAAAAGCCCTGATTTTTATAAAAATCACTATCCTCAATTGAAATAGTTGCTTCTTTAAGTGCCTTAGGAATATCCGCGAGTTTCACATATGTTCTATTCTCATCCTGATAAACTGAATACAGCAATACTCCTTTTCTATCGTAAATCCTTGTCGCGTCTTTATATTTTGAAACAACCAACCTTCCCGGTGTAGGAAGATCACGGCTAAACCAAAGAAAAAGAACAGGGACAGCAACGATACAAGCAATAATACCCAACAAAAACAATAAAACTATTTTATTAAATAAAAAAACCCATGAAACCCTTACCTTACGCTGACGTCGCCTTGAAGATTTATAATCCATATGAAGTCTATTCTATATATTATATCAAACTCTATACATTCCCGCGACTAATTTGATATACTCTCACTATGGACAAAATCGAAGAACTCCTAACCCGCGGCGTAGCCAATATAATTCCAAACAAACAAGACTTGGAAAAATTACTGCATTCCGGAAAAAAATTAAATATCTATCTGGGTATTGATCCCACCTCTCCGCATATTCATCTCGGCCACGCTGTATTATTAAGGAAACTGCAAAAATTTATCGACCTGAAACAAGGACATAGTATAACACTGCTGATTGGAGATTTTACAGCATTAGTAGGGGACACATCTGATAAAGAATCCGAACGACCAATCTTAACCGAAGAAGAAATAGAAAAAAACTTCCAAACATATAAAAAACAAGCTGAAAAAATTCTTGACTTTACACAAGTCAAAATCCGGCACAACAAGGAATGGCTGGAAAAATTAATCTACAAAGAATTACTGCACCTCAAGCAACAATTTTCATTAAATGATTTCATCAGTCGCGAACTTATCAGAAAACGACTGGATGAAGGAAAAAGAGTTAGACTTGATGAAACCGAATACCCAATCATGCAAGGATACGATAGCTATTTTATGGATACTGATATTCAAATTGGAGGAACCGATCAAACATTCAATATGCAAGCCGGTCGTACACTTCAAAAAAATCTAAGAAACAAAGAATCTTTCGTTATAACCACGGAATTTTTAATGGGCACCGACGGCCGGAAGATGAGTAAATCCTGGGGCAACGCCATTTGGCTGGACGATACGCCTGTTGATATGTACGCCAAGGTTATGGCAATAGAAGATAATTTAATTACCCAATACTTTACTCTTGCAACAAATATCTCATTACAAGAAATCGAAAATATGAAAAAAACTCTCGAAAAAGACGGCCGCCCGATGGAACAAAAAAAGAAATTAGCTTTTCAAATCGTTTCCGAATTACACGATAAAAACGCTGCGCTCAAAGCAGCCGAAAATTTCAAAAAAACCGTTCAACAAAAAGAAAAACCGGAAGAGATGAAAAAAATCCCCTTCCCATATCTTTCTACATTAGGAAAAATTAATATTATTGATTTATTATATGAAAAAAATATTACTCCAAGCCGTGCCGAAGCAAAAAGGCTGATCGAACAAAAAGGAGTAAAAATAAATAATGTAACAATACTTTATCCGGATGAGAAAATTGAAACAACAAAACTTCCAATAATCGTGCAGATAGGCAAAAGGAAGTTTTATAGCATAGAAGAAAAATAATAATGTTGTGTTTCCTTTCTTCTTGATTCTTGATTCTTAATTCAATATAATTAACTTATGGAATTCTTCCACAAACATAAAATTATTGGAAAAATTATCGTTATCATCGCGGGACTAGCTCTTATTGCCACCTCCGTCCTCCCATTCCTAAGCTTGTAATTATAAAAACCTGGTAGAATAGCATTTATGACATTGCAAACACCTCTCAAACAACACACCAATCACGTCTTTAAAATTTTCGCTGATAAACTCGAAAAATTAAGAATCAATACCATAGAAGATTTCCTATACCATTTGCCGGCTCGCTACGAAGACTATTCTGTCATTTCAAAAATAAACCAAGTCCAAGCTGGAGAAACTGTCACTATTCAAGGTCAAATCATTGAAATCAAAAATCAATATCTGAAAAATGCCAGAATAAGAACAATCCAAAAAGCGATCGTTTGCGATGATACTGGAACTATTGAATTAATTTGGTTCAACCAGCCATTCCTAATAAAAAGCATCAATAAAAACAGTAAAATTTCCGCATCCGGCAGAGTCGAAGGATCCGGAAAAAAAATATCCATGCAGTCTCCTGAATTCGAAATTCTCATAAATGGACAGCCGCCTATCCACACCGGCCGCCTTATACCTGTTTACCCCGAAACCAAAGGAATCTCGTCCAAATGGCTTCGCCGTCAAATTCACAAAATTCTTAAAGATCACAAGAACGAACTTTTGGAATATCTCCCTACAAATATAATTGACAAATTTCAGTTTATGGATTTTTCACAAGCTCTTAAAGAAATTCATTTTCCCCGCGATCTTAATTTCGCGCAAAAAGCAAAAGAGCGCCTCGCTTTTGATGAATTATTTCTCATACAGCTCTCAGCCCTAAAAAGAAAAAAAGAATGGAAACAAAATATAACAGCCCAACCCTTTACTATAAAAAAATATCAAAAAGAACTGAATAACTTTGTCGACTCGCTGCCCTTCACGCTCACAAACACTCAACAAAAAGCAATAAAAGAAATAACACAGGATCTCGAACAAAACAAATCAATGAATAGACTGCTGCAGGGAGATGTAGGAAGCGGAAAGACAGTTGTTGCCGCTGTTGCCATGTATACGGCTTTTCTCAATGGCTTCCAGTCTATATTGCTTGCCCCCACCGAAATTCTCGCACAACAGCACTACGATACAATCTCCAAACTCCTCTCACCGTTTGGAATAAAAGTTGATTTAGTAACCGGAAGTAAAAAGCAGTCTGTCATTCCGGCGGAATGGCTACAAGCCATGAGCCCGCCTGCTCGACAGGGGCAAAGCGAAGTGAAACGAAGCCGAGGAATCTCATGCCACAAATCTACAAATTCGAAATTCGA
>JAHIGH010000068.1 GCA_018900295.1 Patescibacteria group bacterium
ACTTAAGGAAAAGTTAAAGGATGCAGGACAACAATTGTTTATTGAAAAAGAAGCGAGAAATAAGTTATTTTTGGTTAAACCAGGTGAGGGAATTGTGGTTGTCGAGCCAACTGTTTATATGCAAGCGAGTGCTTCATCTACAATAAAGCCCATGGAAGGGTTACCTAATTGGAAACAGTGGTGGGAGACCTTTTTTAAGATGTAAGATTAAGATGTATGACAGTGGTTTTGCCGGGTTGACATGGGGATAAAATTATTGTACTCTTTTTATAGATGGATAATACAGATTTTGATAAAGCACAGGATTCTTCAAGTACACCTCCTTCAGTTCCGGAGACTGTTAGTCCTGTTCAACCGGTTTCATCATTGCCGCCAGTTACTGCAGGAGATTCAAATCCTACAGTTGTACCTGAATCGGTAGTTTCAACTCCGGCGCCGGTTAATTTTGAACCA
Organism: Patescibacteria group bacterium; assembly: GCA_018900295.1. Taxonomy (GTDB): domain Bacteria; phylum Patescibacteriota; class Microgenomatia; order Levybacterales; family UBA12049; genus JAHIGH01. The sequence continues at coordinate 454 of JAHIGH010000068.1, forward strand.
GTAATAACACCACAACCAACGATGCCTTCTCCTGTAGTAACTCCTGCGCCAGTTGAGCCATCAATAAAACCAGAAGAAGATCCAGTTGTTCTTCCACAAGCTCCAGTTTCAACTCCTGATCCTTTAAAAGGTGTGTAAAAAAAGTCAAAGTCTGCATTTAGATAGAATTTTTTTCAGTGGTAATTAATGAGGGATTGGTAATATTTTTACTAATTGTATATTGTGTTGCGGGGGTTGGAGGAAATCAGGACCTACTTTTTGAGGTCGGATGAAGGTGTTTTTATACCAGACTTAAATAATTCCCTTTAAGCTAAAGAATATGTTGTTTTATGAATAAAAGTTTGTTAGTATACACAGGTATTCATGTCTAAGAAAAGAAAAACAAAAAAGGAAAAAAATAATAACAAATCCTTTGTTCATGTTGTTCAGCAACAACAGAAGATACAAGTTGAAGCTTCTTCTCAGCCTCAATTGCAAATAAAAACTATGCCATTAATAAAACTGGTAATGAATGAGGCTGTAAAAGCGGGAAACTATGATTTTTCAATAAAGCGATGCGAAAAAATTATTGAAGAAATAGAAAATATTACTAAAAGAAGGACAATTTCTTATTTTGCGACACAAATTGATAATCCAGCGGCATTGATAAATGATAGTGATTCTATACAAATAGAAGATATGCTTAGATTGTCTAATGTTTATGATGGTCTTGACTTGATTTTGAATAGTAGCGGGGGTTATGCTTTGTCAGCTGAAAGAATAATCAATGTTTGTAAAACATATATAACAAAGAATAGATTAAAAGAATTTAGAGTTATTGTACCAAGAGCGGCAAAAAGTGCGGCTACGATGGTTGCTTTAGGAGCAGATAAGACTTTATTATGTGATAATGCAGAATTGGGGCCAATAGATCCTCAATTAGTTTTGGTGGGTAATACAGGAATACCGTTTACAAAGCCAGCGTTCCTTATTCGACAAGCATTAGATGAGCTTTTAATGAAATCTGGTTCTGATGATATTTCGCAAAATGAGAAATATAAGATTTTTTTATCGCAATATAATTATGATATTTATACAACTGCAAAGAACGAGTTAGAATTATCATTGGATATTGCACAAAAGATTTTTAATAGTAAGAAAGGTAAATTTATTAAATTAACAATGGAAGCGTTTGATATTTTTACAAATCCTAAAAAGACACTAGCCCATGGGCGATTAATTGGTATTGATGATTTAGAGAATAACGCTTTATATGCTAATAAAATAATTGAAGATATGAGAATTCATTTTGCCGAGGATGAAAAGGATAAAAAAAGTGACCAAGAAATAAAACAGTTGAGTTCTCTTTATTGGGAACTATATATTAGAAATACCTTACTTCTTAATGATGCAGGGAATGCGATTATTAAAACGATTCAAACTAAAGAGTTTATTTTTCCGAGTTTTAATACTGACTGGAAGCCACTGACCCAGTCACCGAAGTCTCCACCTCAGCAGCCTTCTCAGCCTTAATAGGCTCTAATGTTATGTTTGTTTTTATTTCCTCTGGTTTGACAACTCGATAATCCTCCCAATTAGTCATTATTCTAGTTGTAGGAGGCTCCATAGGTTTTGATTTTATTATTACAGCATCGTTTTTATTAATCATGGAAAGAGAGGATATCATAATTATATAAGAAACTCAATAAAAGTATATATGATTTAGATGAGAAAAACATGAGTAATTTATTGGAGATGGAGTTATAAAGAGCGATATTATTTAAAGATAAATAATTCTTTAATGTGTATTTTGAAGGCTTCGGCGATTTTGTGGATTGTTTTTCTAGTTTTATATTACAAAATGAACATAGCGGAGGAAATTGTTTGGTTACCTTGAGCGTAATTGTACTTTATTTTCAAATTGTTCAATAATTTCGCATCAGTTGCTTCGTAGAATATTTCTCTGATTCCGTGTGAGGTTCTACAAATTACTTTTGTTCCCGGCTTTGCATGTTTTTTGATTGATTGAATAATTTTATCTTTTGGTTTTGCTAAAAGTGCAATAAGAATAGTAGAATAATTGTTATCATTTAAGTTCTCGCCATAGTTATTTAATACTTTGATCTGATTTGCCAATCCTAATTGTCGAATAACTTTTATTGATAATTCTACGCGAGATGGTTCTTTTTCATAACATTCTATATGACATCCTGAAAGAGATGATAGTAAAAAAGCGGAAATTGGTAGTGGTCCACTGCCAATAAAAGCTATCCTATCCGAACTTTTTATTTTTGCTAGTTGTATTTCGTTGGTGAGTAAGATGCGGAAACGGTCATATAACAAATATTTATGATAAGTAGTCAGTTTTTCGCGTAAAATCCTTTCAGCAAATTTGTTTTCCAGGTTAGTTTCGAATGTTTCATAGAGTTGTTGTAATTTCATCAGTGAATTGTTTTTTTGTAAAAATGTAATAATTCCCTCTGCTTTTTTGTACGTAAAATTTTGATTTAATATCTGTTTTTCCAGAAATAATCCTCCTGTTTTTACGCCTGAAGAGTTATTTAAATTCGTTTTGGAAAGTCTGAATAAAGTAGATGTAATACTATTTTTCAATAAGGTTATTTTACCACAATTTTTTTCACCGATAAAAAAGATAGATCCTCTCAAATTAATCTAATATTTGTGTGTTGCGGGGCTAGGAGTTGGACCTAGCCTGTGAGATTATGCATCGGTTGCTCCGATTACTCGGAGTGTCGGACTATATCATGTCGCCTGAGGCGACTTCAGCGTATAGTCTCTACGGGTTCCCTTCAATTACTCTCAGGATCTTCCCTCGGTATTGTCCTTCGATAAGCTCAGGATTTCACCGATATAGCTGAATTCTCTGTTATATGTTGCCATATAAAGGGCCCATTTTGAGCCTCACGTGCACCGTACACTACCCCGCGTTAGAATATTAACAAAAAAACTACAATTAGTCAATCGTACTATGTGCATATCGTATTATTTCTTATTGACATAGTTCATAAAAGTCGGCATAATATTTTTATGCGTATTTATTCGCAAGATATTAAAGATAAGATTCGTTTAATGAGGTTAGCCGGTTTAAGCTTGGGCCAAATACAAAAGAAAATAAATATTCCTAAAACAACAATTCATTTATGGGTTTCTAAAATTGATATATCATTTGAGCAGAGAGAGGCAATAAGGCAAAATGCTTTAAAAGCGTTGCAAGAAGGGAGAGTAAGAGCACAAAGCATTCAGAAAGAGAAAACTAAATTAAAAGAGAAGGAATTTGTAAAAAAGGGAGTCAATAAAGTAGGAAAATTGTCGCATAAAGAGTTATTTATTGCAGGGATTGCTTTGTATTGGGGTGAGGGCTTTAAAAATATACATGAACGCCGTCTGGGTTTTTGTAATTCTGATCCTAATATGCTAAGATTCTACGTATATTGGCTTGAAAAATGCATTGGCACTAGTAGAAAAGATTTAGTAGCGAGGTTGACTTTAAATAGAACGTATAAAGAAAAAACAAAAGAAATTGAAAAATACTGGTCAGATATTATAGGAATTCCTTTAAACCAATTTACAAAGCCCTTTTACCAAAATAGTTTGTGGAAAAAACAATTTAATACTAGTAACTATCATGGTGTTTTGAGAATTCATGTAAAAAATAGTTTGGAGCGTCTTTTAGAAATGAGAGGTTGGCTTGAGGGATTGAAATTAAATTTGCCAGGGTAGCTCAGTTGGTTAGAGCACAGCATTCATAACGCTGAGGTTCGCGGGTTCGATCCCCGCCCCTGGTACAAAAGAAATATCAAAAATCAAATAGCAAAGATCAAAAATGAAGTAAAAAATAGAAGATGAGAGTGATTTCCTGTAAAAAAGTGCATATCTTTGTAGTAATATTGATTAGCTTTTTTTTGATTTTTTGGAGAGATTAAATCCTCATATGAATTTTTTTCAATTTGATATTTTACAGAAGGACCGTTCTTCGCGGGCGAGACTTGGAAAGTTGTCAACTCCTCATGGAATGATAGCCACGCCTTGTTTTGTGCCAGTGGGGACGCAGGCAGCGTTGAAGGGCTTGTCGCCTCATGAATTGAAGGACATAGGTGTACAATTAATTTTTGCAAATACTTATCATTTATTTTTGCGAGGCAGAGAGAGTATTGTGGCAGATGCAGGGGGACTTGGGAAATTTATGGGATGGGATGGACCAACGATTACGGACAGCGGAGGATTTCAGGTGTTTTCTTTGGGGGCGGCACAGAGGTCAATTGAAGGGCGCAATAAGCTAACTAAGTTTTCAAAGAGCGTTTTTGTATATGACGATGAATCTTCAATTTTAAATGGAACAAGGAATAGTTCTCGACAAGCTCGAACAATAAGGACATCGAGGGTTAAACCTGCGGAGATTGATGAGGAGGGGGTGACTTTTTATTCGCATCTGAATGGAGATGAGTGTCGATTGACATCTGAAAGTTCTATCCAAATTCAAGAGAAATTGGGAGCGGATTTGATTGTGGCATTTGATGATCATGAGTCGCCTTTGTGGAACCATGAAGAGACATACGCGTCGCTGGAGCGTACGAATAGGTGGGCACTTCGGAGCTTGAGTGCTAAAAAGAGAGGAGATCAATTGATGTACGGAGTGGTGCATGGGGGTAAATTTCAGGATTTAAGGGAAGAGTCAGCGAAATTCATCGATAAGCATTTTGAGGCAATTGCAATAGGAGGATCTTATACTTCTAAGGAAGTGTTGTATAACGTTGTTGATTGGGTCGTGTCTTTGGTGGACGAGGCGAAGCCGAGACACCTTTTGGGTATCGGTGAGGTGGCGGATTTGTTTGAGGGAGTAAGCAGGGGTATGGATTTTTTTGATTGTGTAGCTCCGACAAGAAGAGCAAGGCATGGAAATATCTATTCTGCAGAGAAAAAATCTGTGGGCAAAAATTTTACAATACAAATCACGAATAGCCAATATAAGACAGACAGGGGCCCGCTTGATCCGCTATGCCAGTGTTATACTTGTCAGAATTTTACGAGAGCGTATATTCACCATTTGTTTAAGGCGAATGAAATACTTGGATTGAGACTGGCGACTTATCATAATGTGTTCTTTATAACTAGTTTGATGAGAGAGATGAGAGAGGCGATCGGGGAGGGAAGATTTGAG
>JAHIGH010000069.1 GCA_018900295.1 Patescibacteria group bacterium
ACATGCGTTGCCGCAGGGGTAATCATTGGTATAACGTCATATCCCAAACGTTTTTGAGTTGGAATAGGCAGGCCTGTTATAGCCCTTACATGGAGCGCGGCTTCCGAAAAGCCAACCTGATGGGAAGCAATGGTCACCATGCCCGTATCGTGAGGCCGGGCGCTGCATTCATTGGCCCATACGGCATTGCCTTTTACAAATAATTCGCAACCGAATACACCAACCCCGCCTAGTGAATCGGTAATTTTCTTGGCGTATTCATAGACTTTTTTTTCAGCTTCTTCGCTGATCTCTGCCGTCTGCCAGCTGGAATGATAATCTCCTCCCCGAGTCTGGTACTGTCCAATGGGATGACAGAAGGAAGTTTTTATCTTTCCATCGACAAAATGGCGGACGACAAGCTCTGTCACTTCAAGATCAAAATCGATATTTTTCTCAACAATTAATTTGTCCGCTGAGCCACGCGCCTCTTTTTTGGCTTTTTCGTAAGCTGCGCTTATGTCTTTTGGGCTATTTACCCGGCTTGATCCGCTGCCTGAGGAATCCTGAATCGCTTTTACCCAGCAAGGAAAACCCGCTTTTTTGCATTTTTCTTCCAGCTCTTTTAAAGAACCTACATAATAATACTCTGAAACAGGAACGCCGGTCCTGACAATCGCCTCGCGTATCCTCTCGCGATTCATCGCCGTATATGTAGCCCGGGCATTGGGAATGATATTGAAGCCTTCCTTTTCCAGATCAAAAAGCACGTCAAGATTTATTCCTTCAATTTCGGGGACAATATATTCCGGCTTCTCCCGCTCGATCACCGAGCGCAGAAACTCCGGGTCTTTCAGATTTCCGGTATATGAGCGGTGAGCGACCTGCTGGCCGGGCGCACCATCATAGCGGTCAACCGCAATAGTAAAAAATCCAAGCCGCATTGCTTCGATAATAACTTCTTTGCCGAGCTCACCTGCACCAAGAAGCATTATTTTTGTCGCTTTTGCGCTAAGCGGTGAATACAAAATGTCTGTTATCATAAAATAAATTCCATGCCGTCTATAGCAGATATCGTTGCAGGGAAAATCTTTTTAGCCTCCCTCTCTGCCCATTCTCTATCTTCAAGGGTTGTAAAAAGATGGGCTCCAAAATGAGTCAAGATCAATTGCTTAACTCCGGACTCTTTGGCAAGACCTCCCGCCTGAAAAGGATCCAAGTGTCCCCATATGTCGGGTTGTTCTGTTTTTTTGTTGCTACACTCACAAATCAAAAGATCCGCGCCTTTTGCCAGTTTTTTTGCCTGGTCCGTGAAGCCGCAGTCGCCCGTATATGCGATTGTTTTTCCCTCAAGTTCGAATTTGTATCCGTGGTCAATATATCCATGATGCAGTTTTATTGCCTCTACTTTATAAGGAAGATTTACGGCTTTTTCTTCGGGAAGCTCATGAAGCCTGATTTCTGTTTTTTGTTGCAAAATATTCTCCGGTTTTTTTTCGTATCCAATTGTGAAGGGCGGATTGACCAATGTCATAAAGTCTTTTGTTCGGCCTGCTCCTACATAAACATCAATTCCTTGTTTGAAATTAAACTTTACCAAGGTATGAAGTCCTGAAGTGTGGTCTATGTGAAAATGAGAAATAAACAACGCGATTGGCTTGTCTTCTTTGATAAATTCTTCCAATTTGTAAATCCCGTTACCGGCATCAAGAATTACATACTGATCCGTTGCGTCGATGAGAATACACGGAGTATCTCCTGTAGGAGTTGAATACCAGCCGTTGGTTCCTAAAAAAGTGATTTTCATAGATCTTCGGTTGTATAGTAAGCAAGAAATAACTCATGCTACTATATCAATAGATTGTTACAGTAATGTCAAGTACCATATTAACCGGATGCCGGAATCTATTATTTATTATGATTCAATAGCTACCGGCTTTAAAGCCAGCTCTTTCAATTTATTAGAAACATAATATTTTGTAAATATTCCTTCTTTTCTGCTTTTTAATAACTCTTTTTGTTCTAATTGTTTAAGATCGGAAAAGGCAGTTCTTCTTGCGATGTTATTGAGAGACATATGAGAAGTAACTGTCACATATCCTTCTTGTGCTTCAGAAAGCAAAAAGTGTATTAGTTGTTTTTGCCTATCATTTAATATGATTTCTCTTCCTAACGTAATGTCTATTTGTTTATTTTCTAAATTAACTTTATTTACATATTTTTTGAATTCTTCTAATGATTGCACAATTTTTCTAATATGATAATCGTAAAAGTATGTTAGATCTAATCCGTCCTGTTCCGAATAAATATAAGCGTTGGCATATTGGACCGGTGAATTTTTAATAATTGATGAAATAGGTAAATACATAAATGTCCAATATCCTTTTTTAAGCAAATACCAATAAAATAACGCACGGGCAAGTCTTCCATTTCCATCAGTAAAAGGATGAAGATATCCTATCCAAAAGTGTAAAAATATTGCTTTAATTATAGGATGAGTAAACATGCCTTCTTCTTTGTCATTCGCAAAATTGATTAATCTGTTTATCTCTGAATTTAGGAATTCTTCTTTTGGGGGCACATGAGCAATTGTTTTATCATTCCTCACGACTATTTCATCGACGTTTTTTCTAAATCTATGTTGTTCGTTCACAGGGACTGTATCTTTGGTTAACATCGAATGAATTTCAAATAATAGTTCTATCGACAATTCTTTATTCTTATAGTCTTGCTCTAAGCTTTTCATGGTATTGTAATTATTGATAATCATTTTCTCTGATGAATTTCTTGGGGCTCTATGTTCTAAAATCATCATTTTTGCAACCTTTCTGGTAGTATTTGCTCCCTCTAATTGACTTGAAGCAATTGCTTCTTCTAATATTCCTCTTGCTATAAACTTTTGCCTACTTTCTTCTTTTATTGCTTCGTAAGGCGCAAAGATTTGTCCTCCGGTGTGTACGTCTATTTTATGTAAGAATTCATCTGTGTATGTTAATCTCAGCCACGTAAAAAAATCTCCATTTTCTGCTTTAATCGATGTTGGCCTTGAAGATAATTGTCTTATTTGTCTTATCAGATACCAAAACTCTTCTCGTTTTAAATCATCAGGAATAGTTTTATGCTTAAGCTTATCCCAATATAAATACTCAGGCTCTGAAGCATTTAAAATAAACGGAATGTATTTCCGTTGATTTTCTGTAAACTTTCTAAGGACTGAAGCTTTATCTATTGTATTCAAGTCCGGTTTTTCTAACTTATATTCTTCCATTTTATTCATATTTCATAGGCAATACACAGGCAACATATGTGCATATTGCCTATATTTAGCCTGTTATTTAATCTGTGCAAAGTAAAACATATTGCCTATGTGACTATTGTATAACATGTGCAAGACGTATGCAAGATGTGTGCAGATTGCCTACATTGTACTATGAATTTTATACGCGAGAGATATAAACTTGCTTGCCATGAATTTTGATGAGTTATCATAAAACACTTCCGCGCACTTGACAGACACTGAGACAACAATGACAATAGGATTGCAATGAATGATAATGCTAACAGTCCTTTGGGCAAACTCGCGATAGCAATACTAATAGATTCTTTTGTAATCGCAATTGCTATTATAGTTAATTCCGCTGTTCAGCGAAT
>JAHIGH010000070.1 GCA_018900295.1 Patescibacteria group bacterium
GAAAAAACAGAAAATTTGTTTTTGTAGGGGCGAAACCATGTTTTCGCCCTGTGCAAAACATTGTAGGGGCGATCCCTTGTGGTCGCCCAATAAACAATAGCAGCCAAAAGCACTCCTATCCCTAAGGGAAATCCTCCATGTAAATTCGCCCAGACCAAAAAAACCACCGGTAACCACCACCGCCATTTACGGAAACGCTCCCGGTCGCGGACAACAAAAAGTATCAGAGAAAAAAAGAACCAACTGATCACCTGCGGCCGTATGCCGAAAAAAAATACAAGCGTCGTCAAAGAAAGAAAAAATGGAATAAATACAAATTGCCTTTGCTGCTTACGAACAGCCTTCCACTGCAAGACTAACGCGCCAAGGCTGATAAATGTAAATATTCCCGCCAATCCTTTATAGCCAATAACTGGTAACAACCAAGCAAGCAAAATATCTGTTAACCACTCATGTCCCACAACGGGATAGCTGGGCATACTGTATGAAAATGGATCTGTTGCCGGAATGCCATTTGACAAAATAATCTGCCCCATCCTGATATGCCACCCAAAATCAGGATCCAACATCACCACTCCCCGCGCCCAATAATATATAGCAATAATCCCGACTAAGCCTAAAAATAAATAAATGAACCTCCTCTCCATATTCATATGGTAAACCAGTTCCCTTAATTCCTAATTATCATTTCATTAACCCATTTACAACTCCAAAATTTTCAAAAAACCTCCTTATTTTTCTCACTCGCCAAATACTCTTCTTCCAATCTCAAGAGATCCCTCTTTCGTGCCTTGATATATTTCGCCGGAATTCCAAAATACACAGACCATTCTTTAGTTGACTTTGTTACCATTGATAAAGCTCCAACCGAAGTACCCTCTGCCAACACAACACCCGGAAATATCACGGAATTTGTTCCCACTATCGAATGCCTTCCAATTATAATAGCCTTTTTTATCTCCTGCTTATATTTGTCTGGTACTGTCGGATTTGTAAGCGTTCGCCCGCCGTAGTCGTCACTTTGGGTAAATACATGGCATCCATATGAAAGACCTGAAAAATCTTCAAAAATTATGCCTTTTTCACCGCCTGCCACATTACAAAAAACAGCGATATGCACATTCTGCCCTACAAACACCTTTCCGGAAACAACACAAAAATCATCTATGCGTGAGTTATCTCCAATTTCAATCCGGTCAACGTTATATATTGAAGCTTTATCACTTATACGCACATTGCTTCCCAATGATTTAAAACCCATTTTTTTAAGTAGTTGTTCTGTAATAAATGCCATTAATTCTCCCTATGTGTATTTTAGCTTATTCGATATTTTGTGTAAACTCCCCGTAAATGATAAAATACATTCTATAATCATGAGCAAACAAATTGATTTAGATATTTTAATATGTTTGAACTGCAAAAATAATCAATTTAAGAAAAATCTTTCTAAAATAACATGCCAAAAATGTCAAAAAAAATACCCATATAAAGACGATAAATATTTTTTTTCTGTTCCAAAAAATGATATCATAACCGACCCCTTAGATAAGCTTAAGCACTTTCTAAAAAGATACTCTCTTTTGTATGAGGGCTTAATCGCTATAATAAGCCCTGTATACACAGATAATACTTTAAGGCATTTTATAAACCTTCACGTTAAAAATAAAAACATCATGGCCTTAAACCTAGGTAGTGGTAATTCCAACTATAAAAACATCTCTAACATAGATATCATTAACTACCCAAATGTTAATCTTATCTGCGATATCACAAATTTACCTATTAAGAACGAATCCATAGATATTATTATAAATAGAGCAGTTCTGGAGCACATTCCAAATGATCAAAAAGCAGTCTCGGAAATGTTCAGGATACTTAAAAAAGGAGGTTTTATAATTTGCTTCTATCCATTTATTCAGGGTTTTCACGCCTCGCCAAAAGACTATACAAGAAAAACCTATGAGGGTGTAAAAGAATTATTTAAGAACCTTGAGTTAATTGAGCTAAAGTGCTACGGTGGCCCAACATCAGGCTTACTTTGGGTTTTTCAAGAATGGCTGGCAATACTTTTATCTTTCGGAATAAGACAACTTCATGATTTGATATACCTATTGATAATAATTATCACGTTCCCCATCAAATATTTGGATATTATTCTTATACATCATCCCTTGGCAAAAAACATTTCCTCCGGATTTATAATTATTGGAAGAAAAATATAAAAAATATGAAGAAAGTCAATATTCCTTTTAACAAGCCATCTCTTATCGGTAATGAATTAAAATATATCAAGGAGGCCTTAGCCAGAGGAAAAATCTCCGGAGATGGATTTTTTACAAAAAAATGTCAGGCCTTTATTGAAAAAAAATTCGGAGTAAAAAAAGCTCTTCTCACAACCTCATGTACGCATGCGTTAGAATTAGCTGCAATATTATTAGATTTAAAACCTGGCGATGAAATTATATTACCATCATTTACATTTACATCTACCGCAAACGCTTTTGTGCTACGAGGAGCCATACCCATATTTGTTGATATAAGAAACGATACCTTAAATATTGACGAAAATAAAATTGAAGAAAAAATAACTAAAAAAACAAAAGCCATTGTAATTGTTCACTATGCAGGTATCGCTTGTCAGATGGATAAAATCATGCAAATAGCAAAAAAACACAATCTTTATCTGATAGAAGATGCCGCTCAGGCAATTGGCGCAAAATATAAAAATAAATACTTAGGCACGATAGGTACAATAGGCGCGTATAGTTTTCATGAAACCAAGAACATTTACTGTGGCGAAGGTGGAGTAATATTATTAAATGATGATACATATATCGAAAGGGCTGAAATAATTCGGGAAAAAGGCACAAATAGAAGTAAATTTTTAAGGGGTAAGATTAACAAATATCATTGGGTTGATATAGGCTCAAGCTACGTAATGTCTGACCAACTAGCAGCTTTCCTATATGGCCAACTAGAAAAAACGCGCTCCATTAATCTAATCAGGAAAAAGTTGTATGATACGTATTTTAATAATCTTCTCGAATTAAAAAATAAAGAATATTTACAGTTGCCTTTTATCCCATCCTACGCTACTCCTAATTATCATACTTTTTATATCATATTGAACTCAAGCGAGACAAGAGAACATCTTCGTATGTATCTTATTAAAAAAGGCATCTTGGCTATTAGCCACTATATTCCCCTTCATATATCCCCAATGGGCAAAAAGTACGGATATAAAAAGGGTGATTTACCCTTTACTGAAAATTTGAGCGAAAGAATATTGAGACTTCCTTTATATTACAGCTTACAAAAAATAGAACAAACCTATATACTAAATCAAATTCATAAATTCTTTATATTATGAGCAAGCAAAATCTCGAAATTTCCGTAGTTACGCCCGTATACCAAGCAGAAGAGTGCTTGGAAGAACTTTACAGCAGACTGGCACGATCTCTTTCAGCTATCAATCCAAACTTTGAAATCATTATGGTAAACGATGGCAGCTTGGATACCTCATGGTCCCTTATCAAAAAGCTTGCGAATGAAGATAAAAAGGTAAAAGGCATAAATTTATCAAGAAACTTCGGACAACATTACGCTATTACAGCCGGTCTTGATATTGCCAAAGGAAAATGGATTATAGTTATGGACTGTGATCTTCAAGACCAACCGGAAGAAATAGAAAAACTATATGCCAAAACAAAAAATGGTTATGATCTTATTCTGGCAAGAAGAACAGCAAGAAAGGATACTCTCATCAAGAAACTATCCTCTAAAATATTCTATAAAATATTCGATTATTTTACTGACAGCGAGACAGACAATGCTATTGCTAATTTTGGAATTTATAATAAAGTTGTAATAGAAAACATTAACAACATTCGCGAACACGGCAGATCTTTTTCTGCTTCAATTAAATGGTTAGGTTTCAAAAGAGGCTATGTAGACGTAGGACATGGATTTGGATCAAAAAGAAAATCATCATATAATTATCCAAAATTAATCAATTTAGCAGTAGATATTATTCTTTCTCACTCAACTAAACCCTTAAAACTCTTTATTCAGGTAGGGTTTCTCATTTCCTTCATTACATTCTCATATGGGATATTTATTTTTATAAAATATTTTATTTTTGGCATACCAATCCCCGGATGGACCAGTCTGACATTATCAATTTATTTTTTAGGTAGTGTACTATGTGCGGGAATAGGCATTCTTGGATTATATTTAGGTAAAATATATGAGGAAGTAAAAAAAAGACCTTTATATATTATCAAAGAAAAAATCAATGCATAAATTATCAAAAAACTATAAATATATATATTCTCTATTAACTTCGCCGTTATTTTTGACCTCAACATTTTTTTTAGTATTATTTACACTCTTTACACCAACATATGAGGATGTTGACGATGTAGCAATGACATTGATAGCCAATGGCTTGTATACCGGTGAACCAAGTGCTTACTTGGTATTTATAAATATTATTCTTGGAAAATTTCTTACGATACTATATCGCATCTATCCTGACTGGAATTGGTATAGCGCTTTCTTTTATGGAGTAGCTTTTGTCTCTTTATTTAGCATTCTAACCGTAGCTATAAATAAAATTAAAAGCAAAGCGCTGTTAGCAATCTCTTTACTATTTGTATTTATTTTTTACCTTTGGTTTTTATTATTTTTACAATTTACAACTATAGCAGCGCTTGCTGCCACCAGTGGGATTTTTCTCTTTTTATTCCTTATCGGTAACAACAAGGGACAATCGAAATTTTCTTATATAACTACTTACAGCCTTTTGCTCGTTAGCAGCTTGATTCGGGAAGACTCTTTTTATCTCATTATAATACTGGCTATTCCAATTATCATACTTACTTATAAACAACATGTTCTCAAAAGAAAAACGATGATAATCTTTTTATTGATAGTTACATTGGGAGTGGGAACGACAAAATATATCCACAACATATCTTATAACAAAAATTCTGATTGGTATAAATTCATGTTATTGCAAAAACCAAGAGGACAACTCAGCAGTTACAGTATATACAATTTCGATAAAAATAAACAGACTTACAATGAAGTCGGCTGGAGTATAAATGATTATTTCATGTTTAATATATTCTTATATCATGATGAAAGTATCTTCTCTGTAAAAAAATTACAGTTCATACTCTCATCAATCAAATACAAAAATTTCAACCCCATAATCTTACAAGACACCCTCTCAAGACTTATTTCATTTAACATAAACAGCTTTCCTTATATTTTATTAGTCATTCTTATAAGTATTACTGGATGGTCGTCAATAAAAAATAAAACATATTTTCTTGCAACCTGCTCTATTGGTCTATTCATATTTATTTATTTTTCTTACCTAGGTAGGTTACCGGAAAGAATAATCCTGCCTATATTATTTTTTATTGGCTTCTCCGGTCTTTATCTCACTTCAAAGCACAACCTACTCAGTCTAGATAAACTAGGCATATTTAAAATAACGTATTACATTTTTAGTATTTCCTTGATATTGACATTCATTTTTACATATACTCAAAAAAGCATTGAAAATAAAAATAAAATTATTGAATATCAAAAAATCTTCAAATATTTACCTGACGGAAAAAATAAATTAGTATATATTTGGAATATTTCTCTTCCTCTTCAATGGATGAGTCCTTTTGACAATTATTCAAGATATAGAAACCGCTCTATAATAACCGGAGGATGGACACAGCGAACGCCTCATGATCTTCTGCTCTTAAAAAGATTTAATATTGATAATATATACACTGCATTATATGAAAATAACAATATCTATTTAATTGCAATCCCTGAATATACTGAATTATTACAAATATTTATGAAGGAGCATTATCACAAGAATATCTATTTCGTTTCTCTACACAACTTCAAATTTACCATCTCCCCATACGACGATGCAAAACCTCAATTATACAAAGTACTATTGAAAAACACCCCTTAAATTCTGATATTTCTCCAGCCTTGTAATACAACATCTTTATATCGAGCATCTTCCGTAGATGAATATATTACTTTTTTATTTATTTTATTTTCAGTAATTCTTTCCAGGTAATTCAATTCTTTGATAAAATCTTGAGAAAATGTACCGGACGACTTAATCTCAATAGCGTTGATTCTATTATTTTTTTCATATAACAAATCTACCTCATTCCCGCTCTTATCCCTCCAATAATAAAAACTGATATTCAGATTATTATTATAATTTTGCTTTACAACTTCAGAGACACAGAAAGTCTCAAAAATATTACCATAAAGAGGATGAGTTTTTAGCTGATCTTCATTTCTTATCGCCAAAAGCGAACAGACCAATCCTGTATCATAAAAATACAACTTTGGTGACTTAATTATTCTTTTGTTGAAATTTTTATAAAAAGGTGGAACCAAATAAATTATGTAAGTGGCCTCAAGAATGGATATCCAGCCTTTGATGGTATTTACTGCTGTCCCCAAATCGTTAGCAAGAGAAGATAAATTCAAAATTTGACCTGTCCTGCCGGCGCAAAGCTTTAGAAATCTTTGAAAATCAGTCAAGCTGCTGATATTTTTTATTTCCCTGACATCCCTCTCTAAATAAGTCTGGATATAATTTGGAAACCACTCAATTGGATTAAGCGATCTATCATATACCCTCGGATAAAAACCAAATATTATTTGCTTATATATATCTTTTTTTTCAAAGCTTGTATTGATTATCTCTTCAAAAGCAAAAGGCAATAGATTGAAAATAGCTACTCTGCCCGCCAAACTTTGTGATATCTTTTGTGAAACAAGAATATTTTGCGACCCGGTTATCACAAACCTTTTTTTACTATCTGTATCAGTCATAACTTGGATATAAGACAGAAGCTCCGGCACTCTTTGAATTTCATCTATTATCATCTTATTTGCTTGAGAAAGAAAATTTTTCGCATCATTTTTTGCGAATAATCTTGTTTCCGGATCTTCCAAATTTTTATAAATATATTTACTAAATAGCTCTTTTGATATCGTTGTCTTACCGGATTGTCTAGGTCCGGTAACGAACAAAAC
>JAHIGH010000071.1 GCA_018900295.1 Patescibacteria group bacterium
AGCAATTCATCAAACAATGTATTATTACAATAATAAAAGAAGACATACATCATTAAATATGAGTCCGGTGCAATTTAGGAAAAATTACTATATTAAAAAGGAAGCTTCTGTGCGTTTGTCTAAAGAAATGGGTACTTGACAAAACACTTGATTTTCTGCTTTTGCCATTGGCTGATTATAATTATTAAAGACAAATTCTTCAACATTCACATTATTAGCATACGTATACGAATAATATTAACTTAATAAAAGTTTTTGCGTTTGTTGTAATGCATCTTGCGGATAGTCTATAGTTTTTAACCAACTGGCATTTAGTAAATTATTCCACGTTGCCCGCTGAATAAAATAAAAGACGCTTTGACGATTCCTTAATAACGCAGCATTTCATCAAAACGTATTCCACAACGCCTGGTTAGACACCTCATGATGATAAATTATCTCCGAAGTCTTAATGCGGTTGCCCAATTCCTTCGGACTCCTGTCAGCTACTATTTGTTTAAATTCAACAAATTTCTCCACATTACGCTCTCCCAATATCTTTCTCATAAAATCACTCTGCTTAAAAACCTTAATTGCGTCATAAATTGTTCCCGGCAACAATCGGAGTCTATCTCTCTTATTACTCACCGGAAGCTTACTACCCTTCAACCCAACCTGAATGATGGTATAAAGGAGGAGATACGGATTTGCGTCAGGCGCGACCGATCGCAACTCTATACGTGATGTCTTCCCATTCCCGACAGGAATTCTGACCATCGAACCCCTGTCAATCGAAGAAACCTTAATTTGATTAGGCGCTTCAAATTTAGGATCAAGACGACGATACGCGTTAACGCTGGAATTAAGGACCAGACACATCTCAGGCGCGTGATTCAAAATCCTTGAAATAAAATCCCACGCGACAGCCGACAATTTCTCTTCTCCGTTTTTATCATAAAATATATTTTTGCCTTTTTTGGCCAAAGATAAATTTATATGCATTCCGCTTCCGTTAATTCCCATTAAAGGCTTCGGCAAAAAAGAAGCTGTCATACCCATTTTATACGCAGCTGTCCGGCATACTAACTTATAAAGTTGTACATGGTCGCACGCGCGAAGTGCCTCGCTATACGAAAAATTCATTTCGAATTGTGACGGAGCTACCTCCGGATGGTCTTTCTCATTCCGGAATCCCATCGCCCGTTGTGCCTCAGCTGACGCATCAATGAATTGCCTCAGGGGACCCATTGGTAAAGAATGGAAGTATCCTCCTGTAGTAACCAGCTTAAAACCTGTATTTGCTTGAAAATACTGTTCGGCATTCAATCCCTCAAATAAAAATCCCTCAATTTCCGGAGAACTGAAGACTGTAAGCCCTTCTTTTTGCTTCAACCCCTGCAAATAATTTTGTAGTAATCCACGGAAATCTGATTCATATTGCCTTCCTTCACGATTTAAAATATTTCCGAATACAATTACTTTACCCGGTCCGAAAAGATCAGAAGGCAACCAATAGAAACTCGTCCAATCGATTGAAAGACGAAGGTCAGACTCACGCTGAGTCGTAAACCCTCGTATTGAAGAACCGTCAAATGTAAAATTATCCGAAGAAACAAGTAAAAATTTCTTATCGTAATCAAGCATATGGAATCTGCCTTCTATATCTGAGAAACAAACCGTCACTGCTTTGATACATGTTTCTTTTTCCAAATATATCCTATATTCCCTCTCCTGTTCCTCAAGAGGCACGCTATCTCGATTTTGTTCAGCTTTTGTATTTAATTCCTCCAGCTTATCATAAGGTATCTCCAAAAAATTCTTTATTGATGTAGATGTATCATTCATATTTAAAAAATATATAATCTTAATTAGATCACTTTTTAAACTAATTGTCAACAATTAAAACATAAAATAAGTAAAAATTAAAATAAATACATTAATTTTAATAAATAAATCATCCCAACCCTCCAACCCCCTTTATTAAAGGGGGCAAGGGGGATTTCAGTAATCCGCCGCTTGCAACAAAAGCTAAAATAAAGTAAAATATAACACTATATGCCACACGAGCCAAAAAAGAGACATTCAAGACAAAGGCAAGGCAAACGAAGAGCAAGTATCAAGCTAATTCCTACTCAAACAACGAATTGTTCCAATTGCGGCAAAAAACACTTTTCGCATACCATTTGTCAGCATTGTGGATATTACAAAGGACAGTCTGTATTAACAGCAAAAACACCAGGTAAGCCCAAATGAAGACCTCACAAGATCCAAGACACAAAAAAAGACAGATTATAATTCAAGAATTATTTAGCCTGCAATTTCACCAACAAAAAGTCTCAGAAAAAACAAAGACAACAATAAACCATAAAGACAAAATTGACGCCCTAATTCAAAAAGCAGCACCTGACTTTCCGGTTGAAAAAATAAACCAGGTAGACTTAGCTATTCTACGGTTGGCAACATACGAATTATTAGTAGAACAAAAAGAACCGCAAAATGTCATAATCGATGAAGCTGTTGAATTGGCAAAAGAATACGGAAACGAAACAAGTCCCTCTTTTATAAATGGCGTACTCGGTCAAATTGTAACTTATGCAAAACTTACCTAAATTAAAAAACCAAAAATTAGCCACGCAAGCCTTTATACATCGCTCATATCTAAATGAGGCAAAAAAAGAATTGGAGTCAAACGAAAGGCTTGAATTCCTGGGTGATAGTATCCTTTCTTTTGTTATCTCCGATCATCTCTTCCGCAATTATCCTGATTTCGATGAAGGAGTACTTACCAACCTGCGTTCCCTTGTTGTAAATACAAAAAGCCTTGCCAAAGAAGCAAAATTGCGTGGATTTGGAAAAAATTTGCTCCTGTCAAAAGGGGAAGAAGAATCAAATGGAAGAGAGAACGACTCAATACTGGCAAATACATTTGAAGCATTTATTGGAGCGCTTTTCGTCGATCAAGGTATTGAATCAGTAAAAGAATTCTTAAAAAATACGTTAATTCCACACATAAAAGAATTTGTTGAAAAAAAGGTATTTAAAGATCCAAAAAGCCTCCTTCAGGAAAACGTACAAGCAAAAAAACAGAATTCTCCGATATACAAAGTACTCAGTGAAGAAGGACCTGCGCATGCAAAAATATTTACCGTTGGAGTTTTCATAGAAAATCAAAAAAAAGGTACTGGTACCGGTCGATCCAAACAAGAAGCTGAAGAATTTGCCGCGGAAAAAGCCCTTGAGAAGATAGACAAATAATGCTAAAATACATCATATGTCACTTGTAATAAGATTATCCAGAACCGGTAAAAAAGGAGAAAGAAAATTTAGGGTTATCGTGAAAGAAAAACGAAGCAAACGTGATGGTGATTCTCTGGAAATTCTTGGATGGTATCAAAAAACCAAAGACCACAAAAAAAAAGAAATCAATAAGGAACGTTTTGACTATTGGATATCAAAAGGTGCACAGCCAAGTATGACAGTAGCAGAGATAATGAAATCTGCGTAAATCCGCCAAAAATCAGCGGAAATTATTATAAAATGAAAGACACACTACAATTCATCGTTTCTTCAATCGTTGATAATGCGGAAGCAGTTCACATAGACGAACAAGAAACTGACGATATTACCAATCTGATAATCACAGTAGATAAAGAGGATATGGGGAAAATAATCGGTAAAGAAGGCAAGGTAATACGTAGTATACGAAATATAATGAAAATTAAAGCCATAAAAAATAACAAACGTATCAACATCTCAATCGCCGACAGTGATAAAAAGTAAATATTCTATTCTGAAAATATCAATTCTTACACTATTCCCGAAGATGTTCCAAGGCCCATTTGAATATTCAATTGTAAAAAAAGCTTGTGAAAAAAAATTAGTAGAGATAAACTTAATAAATATACGGGATTTTGGAATTGGTAAACATAAAATGGTTGATGACACCCCTTATGGCGGTGGAATCGGTATGGTTATGCGCGTCGACGTTCTCTCCGCAGCAATAAATTACGCAAAAAACACATACATTGAAAATTTAAACATTGAAAATTCATTGAAAATTAAAAATTATAAATTAAAAATTAAGCAAAAAGTAATCCTCCTCAGTGCTTCAGGCAAACCCTTCAACCAACAAAAAGCAAAGGGGTATTCAACACTTGATCATCTTATTCTCGTCTGTGGACACTATGAAGGAGTAGACGAACGAATTATAAAATACATAAATGAAGAAATATCTGTAGGTGAATGTATTTATACCGGAGGAGAAATCCCTTCTATGCTTATCGCTGATTCTGTCACACGATTGGTTCCGGGTGTGCTAAAACCGGAAGCAACCGATAATGAATCATTCTCATTGCTAAAAGGGGATAGAGGAAAAGTATGCCTGGAATATCCACAGTATACCAAACCAACTGTATTTGAAGATACATCTGTGCCTGACATTCTTCTTTCCGGAGATCACAAAAAAATACACGATTGGAGAATGAATGAAGCACTCAAAAAAACCAAAAAACTCCGCCCCGAACTATTAAAAACCCCAAATACATGTCATTGCGATCCGGAGAAGCAATCTCCGGCAAATTTCTAAAATAAAGGCACAGTTAATGAAGGATTCACTACCTGATTCTCATCGGAAGAATTACCATCATCCCACCTTGACAACTTACTAAATACATTATTATTTTCCGCAGATAAAGGATTGATTGGCTTATCTTCTAAAATAAGTGGTTTTTCATACGGTTTACTATAAAATAACAATGAAATATACACATCATCGCTGATTATATCTACTAATTCTATCTGACTAATCGGCAACTTTTCTCCAATCTGGGTAATAAAATTCTTTATTTTATCTACATCCCCATTCAAATAAAGCGACAACTTAGTCATAGTTGAGTCATCCGATTTAGATTCTATCTTTATTTCCCCCGAAATACTGGAAACCAATCCCAAATTAAAACTAAAATCATCAATAGAAACACCTGATTTCGCTGCTGCCATCGTAACGGCATCAATAATTACTCCGAAATCCTTTTCTACAGGCAATGCTAGATTAGCAAGTCTTCTATTTTTCTCAAGTAAATCTTTATTTAACTCTGACATAAAACTTATATTTTCTCGAAGAATTTTTATTTTTTGAAGCGTAGCTGCTTCCTCATCTCTTATTGAAAACCAATTTTGTAATTGAGGAATTACTACTTGAAAAATAAGTATTAAGCTAACAAGGATACATATGGATAAATTAAATAAATAAAAATAAGAAGAATCCTTATAGCGAAAATATAAAAACCTTAAAGTCTTTTGTCCACGCCAAACCTCAATTTTCATCATACAGAAAACAAGTCAACAATTAAAACAAATTTTCTATTTTTTTCATCCATCGACAAACTACTCATATAAACACGGACAAAATCACGTCCGGTACCGGTAATTGAAGCAAGACCATTAAGCAACTCATCAAGCGATATTAAATTACTACTGGAAAATGTTAATGTATATTTTGTTTTAGTCATCAACAAATCATCGAACATTACGTCAGCTCTCATTTTGCTTCGAACAATATCTAATTTTTTATCATAATATGTACGCTCATCAAGTATCTTACGAATACTGTTACCTCTATCATTAACAAATGCAAGCTTATTCATATCAAGCTGAAAAAAAGTTAGATCGGCTCTTGCTTTTTGTTCTTCAAGACGAAGTTTCGGCAAAGAGGAAAAATAAATAAAAATAGAAAGTATTACAGAAAAAGCACCAACAATAAATAATAAACCTATTGCTACAAAATGTAAAATCTTCAATCGATTTTTTACAGAATCGAAAACTTTAGCATTATGCCTATCAATCAATAAATTAATTCCTTTATTCATAGTCCTTTAATGCCAAACCTATGGAAACAGCAAACTCAGGGCCACGGGACTCAATATCCTTAGGAACACCCTGAATATTCAACAATTTCCAAGGATTTCCGATTACTGTCTCTATTCCTATGTTCTTAACAAAATATGAATCGATTCCCGCGAGAGAAGCGCTGCCTCCGGTTAGCAGCAATTGCACTATAGGAAATTCGTTCTGATATTTATCAGAATAAAAATTTATTGCTTTTTTAATTTCTGTTACCATAGTAAACAATATTGGTTGTATAGCATTGCTTATCTTCCCTCCAAAATCGCTATCCATCAGACCATAAATTTTTTTATATTCTTCTGCCTGCGGAAGCGCAAATCCAAAATCAGCCGAAATTGCTCGCGTCAAAGCAATGCCACCCAACGGAATTATATAAGTAAAAACAACACTGCCATTCTGAACAATCGAAACCGAAGTATTCAAAGCACCAATATTCATAATAAGCGAAGTTGGAAAATTTTCATCTGAAACCAAACTTCGAATGACTGATAAAATTTCCGTCTCAATACTGGTAATTGAAAGACCGGCTAATTCAAGTATACTTTGATATCGTTTGATAGTTTGTATAGGCGCTGCTACAAGTAATACTTGCATTTTCTTAGACACTTGTCCGCTTTTAATTTTTTTTAAAATACTCCAATCCAAAGTCATCGTATCAAGCGAAGCCGGAATATACTGCTCTGCCTCCCAATAAATTGCGCTTGACAACTCCTTCTCTGACAAATTCGGCATATCAATAACTTTTGTATACACACGATTTTCCGGAAGGGCGATACTCACATTATTTGTAGTTATCTTTGCATCAATAACTAATTTATTAATTGCGGCTGCCAATTCCTGATGATCCAAAGGAGATTCAGACGACATGCTTTTTACAGGTGTTGGAGCTGAAAGGGCAGATATATATTTAATACCTTTTTTATCATTTTCCAACCAACATGCCCTCATTGTTGTTATTCCAATATCTAATCCAAAAACAG
>JAHIGH010000072.1 GCA_018900295.1 Patescibacteria group bacterium
GAATAATTTTTATAATTATCGGTTTCCTATCAAATCTCCTCAATATCATATTTTTATTTATACTTCTTCTAATTGACGCCCTGGCTGGATTAATGGCCGGTAGCGGTAAAAGCGGTATGATTGCGCAAAAATTTGCCAAATTCAAAGAAGAA
Organism: Patescibacteria group bacterium; assembly: GCA_018900295.1. GTDB lineage: Bacteria > Patescibacteriota > Microgenomatia > Levybacterales > UBA12049 > JAHIGH01. Next base: position 153 of record JAHIGH010000072.1, read on the forward strand.
GCTTCAACAATTGATACGGTACTCGTCACTCTCGGCCCCGGTATTGGAAGTCTGATCGGAGGAATAGTAATTACACAAATAGGATTTCCTGCTACATTTTTATTCGGCGGTTTAATAGTATTAATTTCCTCCTCGATCTTTTATTTCTTTACCAAATCGTCCAAAGCAAAAACCCAAGAGTATGTTTGAAAAGTTTAATGTCATAAAAAAAATGGTTAAAATTACGGTTTTACAAGGCGATATTACTACCCAAAAAGTCGACGCGATTGTCAATGCCGCCAACAGAAGCTTACCCCACGCCATCTCTCCTATTTCTACCGGAGTTTATGGTTATCCCAAAGAAAAAGCAGTAAAAATCGTTCATCAAACAATAACCGATTTCCTGAAAAATAATCAATTTTTCCACGAGATCCGTTTTATAACTCACTCAAAAGAAAATAAAGAACTTTATGAGAAATATTTAATGATATAAAAATATTTTTTATTTTTGATTTTTGATTTTTCGTTGACCAACACGAACCATCTTCTAAAAAAAGACCGGATTCTCTTGAATTACTGGCTTATATCAAGTAGAATTATATCCATGTTTAAACCTGTTTCGCCAAAAGTCGACTTTCCCGAAAAAGAGAGGGAATTACTAAAAAAATGGCACGAAGAAGGGACTATAGAAAAATATTTACACCGCAATGATCTATCAGCCAAACGTTTTTCCTTCCTCGATGGTCCCATAACCGCCAACAATCCTATGGGCGTTCACCATGCCTGGGGACGCACATACAAAGATCTTTGGCAGCGCTTTTGGAATATGCGCGGGTATGCAGAGCGTTTTCAGCCCGGCTTTGATTGTCAGGGTCTCTGGGTCGAGGTCGAAGTCGAAAAAGAATTGGGCATCCGCAATAAAAAAGATATAGAGAACCTCGTACCCGGCAACAAAAAAGAAAGCATCGCCAAGTTTGTAAATCTCTGCAAAGAGCGTGTCCGCAAGTTTAGTAAAATTCAAACCGAACAAAGCAAGCGCCTGGGATTTTTCATGGATTGGGACAATTCCTACTACACCATGTCGGACGAAAATAATTACATGATCTGGTATTTCCTCAAAACCTGCCGCGAAAAAGGCTGGATATACAAAGGCAAAGACAGCGTTGCCTGGTGTCCTAGATGCGAGACCGCGATCTCCCAACACGAGATGCTCACCGAAGACTACAAGGAAATTACACACGAAAGCGTTTTTATAAAGTTCCCCATTACCACAAAGGGCTGGGAAAATACTTTTCTTCTCCCTTGGACCACCACTCCCTGGACTATACCTGCCATTGTCGCATTAGCGGTTAACACAAAGTTTACTTACGAAATTTGGGAAGAAGTCAGCACCAGGGAAAGAATTATTTTTATTGGGAAAGATGAAAATGGAAAGACTCCAATGAGAAGTCTAAGTTTAAAAGGAAAGGAAGTGCCCGTTACGGAATTTGTTTTGAAGGGGTTAAGCAACAAACAGTTTAAGAAAATCAGGGAAGTTACCGGAAAAGATCTGGTGGGCTTGCGTTTTGATTCACCGTTTAACAATTTACCCATTGTCCAAACTGCTCAAAAAGAGCACGCAAAAACATTTTATAAGGTTGTCAATGCCTCGGATATCGTTGTCTCGGTAGAAGGTACAGGCATACTTACAATCGCTCCCGGCGGAGGGAAAGAAGATTTTGACCTGGGGAAAAAGGAACATCTTTCAGTAATATCTCCGATCGACGATACAGCGACATATATTCAAGGCATGGGCGAATTCACCGGAAAAAACGCCAAGAAACATCCTGAACTTATTCTTGATTACCTGAGAAATTTTGATAACGGAAGATTTTTCCTCAAAACCCTGCAATACACCCACCGTTATCCCGCCTGCTGGCGCTGCAAAACCGAACTCGTTTGGAAAATAGCCCTTGAATGGTATATCGCCATGGATAAGCCGGAGAAGGGAAAAGGCAAGACATTGAGGATGCAGATGATTGAAGTAGCCAAGAAGATTGATTGGCACCCGAAGTTTGGTTTAGACAGGGAACTGGACTGGTTATCCAATATGCACGACTGGCTCATCAGCAAAAAGAACCGGTATTGGGGGCTTGCTCTTCCTATTTATGAGTGTGGGAAATGCGGACATTTTGAAGTCCTCGGCTCAAAAGAAGAATTAAAGGAAAGGGCTGTCGCGGGTTGGAAAGAATTTTCCGGTCACTCCCCCCACAAGCCTTTTATTGATGAAGTGAAGATCAAATGCTCCAAATGCGGCGAAACTGTCTCTAGGCTTGATGACGTAGGCAATGTTTGGCTCGATGCCGGAATCGTACCATTTTCTACATTTGTTGATCCTAAAAGCAAAAAATTAAGTTACACGACGGACAAAAATTATTGGAAGAAATGGTTCCCTGCAAGTTTTATTACCGAATCATTCCCCGGCCAATTCAAGAATTGGTTCTATTCCATGATCGCTATGTCAACGGTTCTTGAAAAAACAAATCCTTTTAAAGCTGTTTTAGGTTTCGCCTCGGCTCTGGGTGAAGACGGCCGCCCGATGCACAAATCCTGGGGCAACGCCATCGAATTTAACGAAGGAGCGGAAAAAATCGGCGTTGATGTAATGCGCTGGATGTATGCGACAGCGGATACAGAGCAAAACCTTCTCTTCGGCTATAAAAAAGCCGATGAGGTAAGACGGAAATTTCACCTCATGCTGTGGAATATTTATAACTTTTTTGTGACCTACGCCAATATTGACGGTTGGAAACCTGATCTTACCAAATTCGCGACTCATCCTTCCGAAAACATCCTTGACGCATGGATCATCTCGCGCTTACACCAGACCACCAAAACAGTTACACAAAGCCTGGAAAAATATGATCCTCAAAAAGCGAGTCTGGCGATCGAATCCTTTGTTCTTGACCTGTCACTGTGGCATATTCGTAGAAGCCGTGACAGAGTCGGACCATCAGCCGAAAACGAAAAAGACAAAAAAGACTTTTATGAAACAACCTATGCCGTTTTAATAACACTTAGTAAATTATTGGCTCCGTTCATGCCGTTCATTTCGGATGAAATGTATACCAACCTCACGAGCGACATATCGGTTCACCTTGCCAATTGGCCAACTGCCAGAGAGCAATTGATAAATCTGCCCCTTGAAGAAGAAATGGCAAATGGCCGTCAGCTTGCATCCCAGGTTCTGATGAAGCGCAAAACAGCTGCGCTGAAAGTCCGTATTCCTCTGAAAAAATTGTTCTACAACGGGCAAGAAAAATTATCGGATGAAGTAAAAAAAATTGTTCAAGAAGAAGTAAATGTGCAAGAATTAGTTTATCAAACACAAAGTGAGTCATATGAAGTAGCTAGCAAAGACGGGGAGCTGACTGACATATCCAATCAAGACGTGGAATTAGGCCAGGCGCGCGAGATCGTTAGACAAATTCAGGACGAGAGAAAGAAATTGCAGACCAAACTGGATGAAAAAGTTGATATAACATTACCCGCCTGGCCGCTTCAACACGAGGGCTATATCAAAAGAAACGCCTTGGTAAACTCTCTTAAAAAAGGAGAGTTTAAAGTTAATCGTTTACAAATTTGATATTTGCTCGCCCCGCGACTTGTCCAGCGAAGCCTTGGCGAAGTTGGAAACCTTGGCGAAGTGGGGATTTTTGCACTTTGATCTTCCTATGAATTTTAGTTTAAAAATTGACTACTGGCTCCTTGCCCCCGTAGTTATCCTCACGTTCATCGGGCTTGCCACGCTCGCTTCAATAAACCCTTTATATTTTCGCAACCAAATCATTTCGCTTATAATTTCAGTCGTTTTCTTTCTTATTATTTCCCAAATAAATATTTCCTCA
>JAHIGH010000073.1 GCA_018900295.1 Patescibacteria group bacterium
AACAGCGCATTTTGAAAGGGCGGATTCATTGGGTCAGGTATCGAGTCATATAAAAAAGCTTTTCATGCATGGGAGTATGCAGGAAGAATTGGTAAAGGAAATATATTTTGCATATAGAAAGCTTAGCGGTATTTTTAAAGATGCGAAAGTTGAGGTTTATTCTTCTCCAACAAACGGGATTGCTGCTTATCGGCATGAAGGGTTTCTCCCCCGGCCAGCTCAGGATTGCGATGACATGAGGTGTAAGGGAGAAGCAAATTTGATTTTGAAAATAAGAGAGAGTTGGGCATCTTTTTTTGAACCCGGAGCATTACTTTACCGACATGAAAGAAAATTAGATCACTTCCGGTATTGCATGGCAGTGGTTGTGCAAAGAGTAGTCCCGATTAGTTGCAGAGGTATAATTTTTACAGTAGATCCGATAAGTAATGATAAGACAAAAATTATAATTGAGGAGATATTCGCGACTAAAAAGATTAATACGCATGAAGTAAGGAAAGCCGATTTGGAAATAATTAATACATTTCAAGGAAGTAAGCGTAAATTAACCAATAACCAGGTGCTAGAATTGGCTAGGTTGGCAAAGAAGATTGAGAGGTATTATTATTTTCCTCAGGAAGTAGAATGGGTTATAGAAAAAAATAAAATATATATTTTACGAACAGGACCAATTACGGGATTTATTGGGGTTGGTTCAAAAACCAATGGGATTGCTTCGCCGTCTCTTCTTGCGATGACAGATAGTGTGAAGCCAAGTGAAAAATTACAACTACTTTTGAGTGGAGTTGGTGTATCTCCAGGGATCGTTAAAGGTAAAGTCAGAATAGTTACAAACGAATGGCACGTAAATAAGATTGAGAAAGGAGAAATATTGGTAGCTACACAAACAAACCAATCTTATATTGGAGCGATGAAGAAGGCGGCAGGTATTATTACGGATCATGGGGGGAGAACATCTCACGCAGCTATTGTTTCAAGGGAACTTGGTATACCTTGTGTTGTAGGAACGGGAGACGCGACAAATGCGTTGAAGAAGGAGTCGATAGTTACAATAAATGGACTTTCCGGTGAGGTTTATAGAGGTTTCGCAGAGCATTCTGCGAAGCAGAATTTTTTGAAAACAGCAACTAAAATATATGTAGACTTAAATCAAACGGGACTTGCCGCAAAGGTAGCAGAAAAAAATATTAACGGAGTTATAGTTCATGGAGGTGAATTTATGAAGTCAGACATTGGTGTACATCCGGAAAAATTACTAAAAGATAGAAGAGGTAGTATATATAGCGAGAGGCTCGCAGATCATATACGTGTTTTTAGTGAGAAGTTCGCTCCGAGACCGGTAATTTATCGTATATCCGATTTTAAGGCAAATGAGTATGGTAAGCTTGTGGGAGGTAAGGATCATGAGAATGTAGAACCAAATCCGTGTCTTGGCTATAGAGGATCTTTCAGGCATATACGTGACAGAGAGGCATTTGAGCTTGAACTTAACGCTGTAAGGATAGTCCGTCAACAAATGGGATATAATAATTTATACATTATGGTTCCTTTTTGCAGGACAGTTAAGGAATTGGTGGAAATGAAAAAAATTATATCTTTTGAAAAATTACATCGCTCACTTACTTTTAAGATATGGATGGCTATTGAAGTTCCGTCTAATGTTATTCTGATTGATAAGTTCATTGAGGCCGGAATAGACGGGGTATCAATAGGACTGGATAATTTGACTATGTTAATGCTCGGTAATGATTTTCAAAACAATGAGGTGTCGCAAGGATTTGATGAAAAGGACCCGGCAGTACTTTGGGCCTTGGAAAGGGTGATTAAAGCATGTCACAAGCATCATGTAACATCATCAATATACACAAAATCTTCTTCAATAAAAATAGATTTATTTGAAAAATTAGTAGATTGGGGAATAACTAGCGTATTGGTTACGCCGGATGTTATAGACAGTACACGAGAGAGGATTTTTGACATCGAGAGGAGGTTAATAATAGGGCAAAGCCATGGCAAAAATTAAAGAAATACATAGCCGGGAAATTTACAATTGTCAAGGTTCTGCAACTGTTGAGACAATAGTTATTCTGGAGGATAAAACTATCGGTGTTTCTTCTGTTCCAAGCAGCGACTTGGATAGTAAATACTCAGCAGTAAATCTAGTTGACAATGTACAAAATCATTTTCTTGGACAGGGAGTTCTGAAGGCTGTAAGTAATATTAAAGACATTATAGCGCCAAAGCTTATCGGATATGAGGCGGACAAACAGCAAGAGATTGATAAAATAATGATAGAGCTGGACGGTACTCAAAATAAAAGCAGACTCGGGGCGAACGCGATGCTTAGCGTTTCTATGGCTGTAGCAAAAGCGGCAGCAAAAAGTAGTGAGCAGGAATTGTATGTTTATCTTCGTAATTTTGTAAAGCACGATGACTCTAATTTTAAATTACCTAATCTTATAATAAGTTTAATCAACGGAGGGAGCAGGGCTTATAATTTATTGGATTTTCGTGATTTTTTTATCATACCAGCTTCTTTTAAGACAATTGAGGAATCAATACAAATTGGATTTATGTTATTAACAAGCCTTCGTACGATACTGAAAGCAAGTAACTATTTGCCTTTTTTTTCAATTGAAGGCGGATACGCATTACCACTAGTAAATAATGCGGAAGTATTTACATTGCTTTGCCAGGCACTAAAAGTAACAAATAATAGATTGGGTTATGATGTTTTTTTTGGGATTGACGCTAACGCGGATACATTTTATGTAGACGGGTCTTATAAAATTAAGGATAAATCAATGTCTATATCTTCGGATGACCTTATTTCTTTTTACGTAGATTTAATCAGCGCTTATCATATTTTGTATATCGAGGATCCATTAGCTGTTGATGATTGGGATGGATGGGAAAAGATGTCAAGGCAGGTCGGTCACGAAACTATTATTGTTGGTGATTTGTTGACTGCTACTAATCCATACCGGCTACAAATGGCTCTTCAAAAAAAAGCTGTTTCAGGGATTACTATCAAACCAATACAGATAGGGACAGTAATAGAAGCGTTGGCAGTGATGGAGATTGCGCGTATTTCAGGGCTCAAAATAGTTGTATCACATCAGAGCGGAAGTTCAACAGATAGTTTTTTGGCAGATTTTGCGGTAGCAATAGGCGCGGATTATGTCAACTTCGGGCCGCTTACAAGGGGTGAGTATATAGTAGAATATAACAGATTGCTTGAGATAGAGGCGCAAATAAAGAAGGTTTAAATATTATGACATATTTGGTACTTATAAGACACGGAGAATCTGAATGGAACGCAAAATCTTTATGGACAGGCTGGACAGACGTTGAATTGACAGAGAAGGGACGCGGGCAAGCGCGTGATACAGGCTCGCTTCTTAAGGACATAAAATTTGATATTTGTTTTATCTCCAAACTTAAGCGCGCAAAGTCGACTTGGGATGAGATACGCATGCAAATTCATGTTGAGGAGATAGCTACGATAGAAGATAAGGCGTTGAATGAACGTGATTACGGTGATTTAACAGGAAAAAATAAATGGAAGATCAAAGAGGAGTATGGGGAAGAACAATTCCAGAAATGGCGCAGAAGTTGGGATATACGCCCGCCTAACGGGGAGTCGCTCAAGGATGTTTTTGACAGGGTAATTCCATATTATAAGATAAAGATTTTGCCTGAGCTTAGGAATGGTAAGAATGTCATAGTTGTGGCCCACGGGAACAGCCTACGGGCGCTTATAAAATATTTGGAGAACATTCCTGATGGTGAGATTGCAGAGGTTGAGATTGGTTTTAGCGAGGCGTATGTGTATGAGTTTGATAGAGAGGGAAAAATAGTCGGAAAAGAGGTAAGGACGGCTGGAGCAGAGGTAGCATAAAAGATGTATTTCGATTTATGCGATTTTCCTGACTTGTGCAAATGAATTTTAGTAAAAACGTAAAGCTTATTAAATCAACATAATCGGTATTAAAAATGAATATTAGCGGTACTAAGGGTATAATATCCACATGTTTTACGTTAGAACTACAAAAACTGCATCTTCTG